>JACCTM010000322.1 GCA_013812385.1 Geodermatophilaceae bacterium
CTCCCTGAATCAGGGAGCCCCGTTCGGGTCGTCAGATTGCTTTGGTGGTTAGTCCAGGAAGCCGTTGTCTTCCAGGAACTGGGTCGCCACGTCTTCCTCTGTCTCGCCGTCGTTGTCCACGGCGGAGTTCAGCTCGGTGATCACCTCGCTGGTGATCGCCTCGGAGATCGGCGCCATGATCTCGGCAATGGCCGGGAACTCGTCGAGGGTCTCCTGCCGCAGGGTGAGCGCGGCGTTGTACTTGACGAAGAACTCCTCGTCGTCCTCGAGCACGACCAGCTCGTTGGACACGATGCGACCGTCGGTAGAGAAGACCTCGCCGAAGTTGCAGGTGTCGCCGACCTGGGTGTAGACCAGCCCGAGATCGAGCTCGACGACCTCGCTGAACTCGAAGCCGTACGCCGCCTCGAGGCCCGGCAGGCCGTCATCGCGGTTGATGAATTCGCTTGCCGCGCAAACAGTCCCGTCGTCCGCGTTCTCTTGGATGTAGGCCGCGGCATCGCTCATCGTCGCGAGACTGTTCTCCTCGGCGAACTCGGACGTGACCGCGATCCGGTAGGTATCTTCCATGGGTGCCTGCGGCAACCAGGCGATGTCGTTCTCGGCGTCGGCTTCGGCGACCGCCGCGAACAGATCCTCAGGTACGTCGGTGGTGTCGTTACCGAGAATGTTCACCCAGCCGGTGCCGGTGTACTCCCAGTACATGTCGATCTCGCCGGCCTCGAGCGCCTCCCGTACGGTGGCACTACCCGACAGCGAGGAGTCGTCCACTGTCGCCCCGGCGTTCTCCAATGCCTGCGCGGTGATCTGCGCCAGCACCTTGGATTCGGTGAACTCCTTGGCGCCGACCGTCAGTTCGGCACCCTCGAGGCTCGGCGCGTCACCACCGCCTTCACCGCCTCCGCCGCTGTCGCCACCTCCGCTGGGAGTCTCGTCGCCACCGCAGCCGCTGACCAACAGGGCCAGCGCGGCGCCCATCGCGGCCGCGGTCCGCATCTTTTTCGTGATCGCCATATGCCTGGTCCTTCTTTCGGTTGGTGGTACGTCAGCGAACTCTTGCTAGAGGCCTTTGGGCCTCAATACGTCCTCGGCGATGCCGGCGAGGTAATCGATCAGCAGCGCGAGTACGGCGGTCAGGATCGCGCCGGTGAGCTGGATGGTGAGCCGGTTGGTCGACAGGCCGGCGATGATGATTCGACCGAGCCCACCCGCATTGATATACGCGGCCAGGGTCGCCGTACCGACGTTGATGACCAGGGCAGTGCGGACTCCGGCCAGGATGATCGGCACCGCGAGTGGCAGTTCGATCCGACGGAGGACGCCGAACTTGGAGATGCCCATCCCGCGGCCGGCCTCGAGAATGTTCTCGTCGACCTGTTGGAGCCCGACGATCGTGTTGCGCAGCACCGGAAGCACGGCATAGGCGACCAGACCGATGACGGCCGCGACGACTCCGATATCGACGTTGACGAAACTCAGCACACCGAGGGCCAGCAAAGCCAAGATGCCGATCGTCGGGACGGCCTGGCCGATGTTGGCCAGGGTCAGGAGGACTCCGCGGAAGGACCGCGTGAACGGCCGGGTCATCACGATCCCCAGCGGGATGGCGATGAGAATGACGAGGACCGTCGACAGCAAAGTCAGCCGAAGGTGTTCCAGCAGCGCCAGGCCGATGTTGCTCGCGTTCAGCGAGCGCGCTTCGATGGTGTCCAGTTCCTGGGAGGAAACGTATAGATAGAGCCCGACGCAGACCAATGCCAGGAAGACCGGCATGAACAGGTAGCTGCCCACGCTGCGGCGCTCCCGACGAACCGGGGCAATCGCCGCCTGCGGAGCCGTACCCAGGTCGGGTGCCTGCTCGACCGCGCCGGTCATCGTTATCGCCCGACCTGCGCGGCGTCGTCGGCTGAATCGTCGGCGTCAAGACCAACTCGAGCACGCGCCCGAGCATCGGTCCGCATGGTCCGGATCGCCTCGGTGATGCTGTCGATGTCCACGATGCCCTGGTACTGCCCGCCCGCGTCCACCACGATCGCCACGCTGTAATTGGCGGTGATCAGTTCGTTGAGCGCATCGTTGAGGGTGGCTTGCGGCTCGACCGTCGCCTCCGGCGGCAATCCGATCTCGTCCAGCGGACGCCCTGCGCCGCGCTGCAGATCCGGGGCGCTGACCCAGCGACGGGGCCGACGTTGCTCATCGAGTACGAGGGTGAAGCCCTTGTCCGAGGCCCGAAGCACGTCCAGCACGCGGGCGTGATCGTCCCCGATCTGCACGGTTGGCCACTCGGTCAGCTTCATGTCACGGACTCGGCTGAGGTTGAGCCGCTTGAGGGAGGCGCCGCGGCCGATGAAGTCAGCGACGAAGTCGTTGGCCGGCGCAGTCAGGATCTGCTCGGGGGTGTCGTACTGCGCGATCCGGGAGCCCTCCTGCAGGATCGCGATCCGGTCACCCATCTTGATCGCCTCGTCGATGTCGTGGGTCACGAAGACGATCGTCTTGCGCACCTCGGCCTGCAGGCGGAGGAACTCGTTCTGCAACCGGTCCCGGGTGATCGGGTCGATCGCGCCGAACGGCTCGTCCATGAGCATGACTGCCGGGTCGCCGCTCAGCGCCCGGGCCACCCCGACCCGCTGCCGCTGTCCACCGGAGAGCTGCTTGGGATAGCGGTTGCGGTAGGTCTCAGGGGCCATGCTGACGGTCTGGAGCAACTCGTCGATCCGGGCGTTGATCTTCTTCTTGTCCCAGCCCAACAGCTCGGGCACCGTCGCGATGTTCTCGGCGATCGTCATGTGCGGGAAGAGCCCGATCTGCTGGATGACGTAGCCGATCTTGCGGCGCAACTGGTCGGGATCAGCCCGGGTGACGTCCTCGCCGTCCAGGATGATCCGCCCGGAGGTGGGCTCGATGATCCGGTTGATCATCTTCATCGTGGTGGTCTTACCGCACCCGGAGGGACCGACCAAGATGACGATCTCCCCTTCGGGGATCTCCAGGGTCAGGTCGTCGACGGCGGGCTTGGGCTCCTTCGGGTACTGCTTGCCCAGGTTCTCGAGCTTGATCATGATCTTGTCCGAAGTGGCGACGCTTCCGGAGGCGGTGGCAGCCGGAGCGGGCGTGATCGTCGTGTCGGTCATCGAATCCCTCGCGAGGTGGTCAGTTTGCCCAGCACGGCCAAGATGGTGTCGAACAGGATAGCGATGACGATGACGCCCAACATGCCGCTGAGCACGAGATTGATCGCCGCGGGAGAACCCACCCGGGCCAGGCCGTCGAAGATGAAGGTTCCGTAGCCGGGTCCGTCCACGATCGCGCCGATCGTGGCGATGCCGACCAGGATGAGCGTGGTGATCCTTACGC
>JACCTM010000203.1 GCA_013812385.1 Geodermatophilaceae bacterium
GTGCATTCGTGCCGGCATGGGATTCGCCCCAGTTGGCGCCTTCGACGAACTGGATCCCGGCGGCCTGTGAGCGCAGCCGAGAATCGCCTTCCACCCAGAGCAGGCATCCGGCCGCGTCGGTGACCGCGACGATCATCTTGTCCGACTCGGCGTCCTCGACGAGCAGTTTGCGGATCACCGGCATCACCGCCGCCAGCGGATGGGCATCGCGATAGGCCAGCAGTGCTTCGTCGACCAGGTCGACGCTCGGGCCACCGCCGTCGGGATCCACGCCGCTACCGATACTTCGCCGCCAGGAGTCCCAGACGATCGGGCGGACCTCCCCTCGACGACCCGACCGATCCCCGGCCGTCGTGATCAGGGCCTGGTGGGCGGCGCGAATGTTGCGGGTCAGGGTGTGGCTGGGGCTCCCGTTGGGCAGCGCCAGCCACGGGTTGACGGCGGTCATGCCGTCCTTCCGGGGCGGGCGCGCAAGGAGTCCATGGAAGGTCCATCGTGACTCTTTCCAGAGCGATTAGCCAGGGTGGGCAGGCGATTGGCCAGGGATGGGCAGGATGGGTGCAATGCCCCTGCGCTATCGATTGCCGAGACGGCTGGCTCAGCTGTACGTCGGACTGATCCTGTACGGCCTGAGCATGGCGCTGATCATCGGCTCGGCGCTGGGGAACATGCCCTGGGACGTGCTGCACCAGGGTGCTTCCAAACAGACCGGGCTCTCGATCGGAACCGTGGCGGCGATCATCGGAGCGGTGGTCCTGCTGCTCTGGATCCCGCTGCGCGAGCGTCCCGGCATCGGCACGATCAGCAACGTCGTGGTGATCTCGGTGGCGGTTGACGTGTTCCTGAATGTGCTGCCGGTGCCGGAGCCACTCGTCGTCCGGATCGGGTACGCCGCGGTCGGCATCCTGCTCAATGGGGTGGCCACTGCCGCCTACATTGGCGCGGCGCTCGGGCCGGGTCCGCGCGACGGGCTGATGACCGGGATCGTCCGGCGTACGGGCGGTTCGGTACGGCTGATCCGCACCGGTATCGAGATCGCGGTGGTGGGCATCGGCTGGCTGCTCGGCGGGACCTTGGGGTTCTCGACGGCGGCGTACGCGCTGTTCATCGGTCCGCTGGTGCAGATCTTCCTGCCCCGGCTGGCCGTCAAGGGTCCCGAGACCTGACCGCACATTCTCCGGAGAAAGTGCGGAAGGGGGCTAGGACATCAGGCCGGATTCGTAGGCGATCACGATGGCCTGCGCGCGGTCGCGGGCGCCCAGCTTGGTGAGAATCCGCTTCACGTGCGTCTTGACAGTGTTGTCGGCAATCACCAGGCGCTGGGCCAGCTCCCGATTGGACAGACCGCGGGCGATGCAGACGAGAACTTCGCGCTCGCGCTCAGTCAGGCCGTGCAGCCGCTGCGGGGAGACCGTGGCCGGCCGCTTGCTGAACTCGTCGATCAGCCGACGCGTGACCGACGGGGACAGCAGGGCCTCGCCTTTTGCCACGATCCGGATCGCGTCCACCAGCTGGCCCGGTTCGGTCCGCTTGAGTAGGAAGCCACTGGCTCCGGCACGCAGTGCCTCGAAGACATAGGAGTCCAGTTCGAACGTGGTCAGAATGATGACGCGCGGCGAGTCCCGCTCGGCGGTGATCTGCCGGGTCGCCTCGATCCCGTCCAGGTTTGGCATCCGGATGTCGACCAGCATGATCTCCGGTGCCACCTCGCGGGCGATCCGAACTGCCTGCAGCCCATCACTTCCCGTTGCAACGACGTCGATGTCGCCGGCTTGGTCGAGGATCATCCGCAAGCCTTCGCGAATCAGCACGTCGTCGTCGATCAGTGCGACCGTGATCATGAGCGCTGGCGGTGAACTGGGACTGGGTCCAGGACGCTCATGATCATGCCGGGGTCGGCGATCATGACATGGCCGTCGAAGCCGGGAGTCGAGCCGACACCTCGAAACCGGCATCATCATCCGCAGGCCCGTACCGCGCCGATCCGCCGTGCAAGGCTGCACGGGCGGCGATGCTGCCCAGCCCACGTCCTGGTACGGGTTGGCCGCCGGTGCCGTTGTCGCGTACCGAGATTGAGATCTCACCCTTGTCTCCGCTGGGCCCGGCGCTCACCTCGACCCGAACAGCGGTGGCATCCGCGTGTTTCATGACGTTGGTCAACGCCTCCTGGACGATCCGGTAGGTGGTCAGCCCCACGCTCGGTGCGGCTTCCTTCACCGCGTCGGCGATGGACAGCTGAACGTCGAGGCCGGTGGACCGGACCGTGCTACAGAGTTCCGATAACTCGGCCAGCCCTGGAAGGGGATCGCGTACCGCCTTGCCGTGCAACAGGTCCAGCATCCGATCCAGGTCAGCCAGCGCACCGCGCCCGGTCGTGGCGATGGTCGTGAAGA
>JACCTM010000205.1 GCA_013812385.1 Geodermatophilaceae bacterium
ACGTCCAGCCCGATCGCTCGGGCAAGTGGTTCCACCGTCTGGCGGCATCGCAGCGCCGGCGCGGAGAGCACCCGGGTCGGGGCGAAGCCAGTCAACAGCGGCACCAGTCCCTGTGCCTGCCGCACACCGCGGTCGACCAGCGGTCTGGCGACGTCTGGACCGTCGAAGTCGCTGCGATGCCCGGCATCTGCGTGGCGTACGAGCACCACCCGAACGACACCCGGTGGGAGATCGCCCAATTCATCGGCCAAGCGCCGGTCGTGGGCGTAGCTGAGTTTCTTGCGGGCGCGAGACAGCGGGACCCAGCGGACCTCGTCGACCTCACGGTTCGCGACGAACTCACCACTGCGGGGTCGCATCACCCAGTAGGTGACCTCTTTGGGTCCGTCGAGTGTCCGGTAGCGAACCGCCGGCATGCGATGCCCGACGATGACCGACAGGCCGGTTTCCTCCGCGACCTCTCGGACCGCGGCCGCGATCAGCGGCTCCCCTTTGTGCAGTTTTCCCTTCGGAAACGTCCAGTCGCGGTATCGAGGCCGGTGCACGAGCAGGACCTCGATCTCGTTCGCCTCCGCGGTCGGCCGCCAGATGATGCCTCCCGCGGCGAGGACCGGATTGCACACGTTGGCGGCCTAGCCGACTCGGTCGGCAAGCCTGGCGATCAGGCCGGCCTGGTGGTCCACGTCCCCGGACCGGACCCAGCTGCCGTCGGAGGTGAGGTTCCAGCATCGGATGGATGCTCCCCAGGCCGAGTCCGTGACGTCCGAGAGCTGGGACCTGGCCACGTGGTCGGTTACTTGCAGCATGACCTCGATCCGGCGATCGAGGTTGCGGTGCATCATGTCTGCGCTTCCCAGCCACCACTCCTGGTTCTCGCCGTTGCGGAAACTGATGACTCGGGAGTGCTCGAGGAAGCGTCCGACGATCGAGCGGACCTCGATGTTGTCCGAGAGTCCGGGTACGCCGGGCCGCAGGGCGCAGATCCCGCGAACCAGGAGTCGGACCTGCACTCCGGCCTGGGAGGCGCGGTACAGCCCGTCGATGATGCCTTCGTCCACCAGTGAGTTGATCTTGAACATGACACTCGCCGGACGCCCCTCACGGGCATGGCCGATCTCCCATTCGATCCGGTCGAGCAAACCCTGGCGAATGCCACGTGGCGAGACCAAAAGAGTGCGGTAGTTGGTTTGACGTGAGTAGCCGGTTAGCGCGTTGAACAGGTCGGTGAGGTCGGCCCCCACTCGGGAGTCGGCGGTCAGGATGCCGAAATCCTCGTACAGGCGCGCGGTCTTGGGGTTGTAGTTGCCGGTCCCGAGATGGCAGTAGCGCCGGATCACACCGTTCTCGCTGCGCACCACCAGCGCGGTCTTGCAGTGCGTCTTGAGCCCGACCAGTCCGTAGACGACGTGACAGCCCGCCTGTTCCAGCTGCCGCGCCCAGCTGATGTTGGCGGCTTCGTCGAAACGCGCCTTGATCTCGACCAGGACGACGACCTGCTTGCCGGCCCGCGCCGCGTCACTGAGCGCTTCCACGATCGGCGAGTCACCCGACGTCCTGTAAAGGGTCTGTTTGATCGCCAGGACATGCGGGTCCTCGGCGGCCTGCTCGATGAACCGCTGAACGCTGGTGGCGAACGAGTCGTACGGGTGATGCACGAGCACATCACCTTCGCGCAGCGTCGCGAAGACGCTCTTGGGAGTCTCCCCTTCCGACAGCCGAGGATGGGTGGCCGGAACGAAGGTCTCGTCCTTGAGCTCTGGACGGTCCAAGCGGTAGATCGCCATCAGTGCCGAAAGGTCCAGTAGGCCAGGGACTCCGACCACGTCGGACTCAGTGATCCCCAGCTCGGTGAGCAGGAAGCCGAGCACTTCGGGATCCATGCTGTCGGTGACCTCGAGCCGGACCGCCGGACCGAACCGACGACGTGCGAGTTCACGTTCCAGGGCCTGCAGGAGGTCCTCGTCGCGATCGTCCTCCACATCGAAGTCGGCGTTGCGCGTGACTCGGAAGACGTGCTGAGCGATGACCTCGTTGCCGGGGAACAGCTGCTGGAGGTGAGCGGAGATGAGATCTTCCAGCGGCAAGAAGCTCTGGCCGTCGGCGAGGGTCACGAACCGTGGAACGTTGTTGGGCACCTTGACCCGAGCGAATCTCGAGGGTCCGCCGCCATGGTCGCGAATGAGCACGGCCAAGTTCAGAGACAGACCGCTGATGTAGGGAAAGGGGTGCGCCGGATCGACGGCCAGCGGGGTGAGCACCGGGAAGACGTGGTCGCGGAAGTACTCCCGTAGTCGGGCCGCCTCGGCTCGCTCGAGTTCGTCCCAGTGGACGATGCGGATGCCTTGAGCTTCCAGTGCAGGCGCGATGTCCTTGGCGAAGCAGGCGGCGTGCTGGGTGGACAGATCCTGGGTACGGGCGTTGATCCGCTCCAACTGTTCACGGGGGGAAAGGCCATCGAGCGAGCGCATCGACAGGCCCGTGCTCTGGCGTCGCTTCAGCCCAGCGACGCGGACCATGTAGAACTCGTCGAGGTTCGAGGCAAAGATGGCAAGGAACTTCGTACGCTCCAGCAGCGGCAGGTTCTCATCCTGGGCCAGCGACAGGACTCGGGCGTTGAAGTCGAGCCAGGACAGCTCCCGGTTGAGATATCTATCGGCCGGCAAGGCGACGTCGGCGCTGGACGGTGCAGCGTCGAACTCTGCATGACCGGCCGACCTGCTTGCGGAGGCGACCGCTACGGGATCGGGCATCTCCTCATGATGGCCCACCGAGGTGAACGTCAATCAACGCCGTTCGGCGACGCGAGTTTCACGACCCGACCGGCGCCGCTCTTGTTCGGCTCAGGCCAGGGTGATCAGGGTGACCCGGCAGGGGCCATGCGCGTCGTAGTCCAGCCGGACGCGCTGTCCCAGCCTCAGCAGCCGCAGACCGCCAGCGCGAAAGGCAGCGCCGGGGAACGCCTCTCGCCGACCGTTGTCATGCAGGACGGCACCGGCTCCGGTGTCCGGGTCGAAGTCAGCGACGGTTGCTTGCCGGGATCTCGGCTGTTCGGGCTCGGGGGGCGTCGCTTCCGACGGGGACTCAACAAGCACAGGCAGCCAACGCCGGTGCCAACAGGGCCAGTTGCGCAGCGGTGGCTGGCCCCAAGCCCATCCTGGCGGCCACCGCGAGATCGGCTGGGGTGTCCAGATCGCGGCGCAGGCTTGGCCAACCGCCAGCCAGACGGACCGCTCCCGATCGAGAATGGGCCTGCGCCGACTCGATTCCGAACCGCGGATCGAGGCCATGTCCGGGCAGAGCAGTGAGCAACGTCGTACCGGTGCCCTCGACGTCGGTGACAAAGGCGCGGGCATGCCCGGTGGCCTGATCCAGGGCGTCGGTCAAGTCCCCTTCTCGCAGGGCCGCGAGGTCTGCTGACAGCGCCGCCACCCCGGAGTCTGGCCGTTGTGCGGCCGCCATGCCGGCGCCGTACCGTAAGGCTGCGTTCAGACCATCGTCAGGAGCGTCGGGAACGACCCGGGCTCCGAGCGCGGACAGGGTGGCGGCGGCTAACCGGTCGTCGGTGACCACAACGACGACCGAAACGCTTGCCGAGGCCAGTGCGGCACCGACGGTGTCGCTGGCCATAGCCAGCGCAATCCGGCCGTTGGCCGGAAGCAGGGCCGCCTCAGGCATCAGGTCGGTGGAGGATGAACTGTCGGTGAGGAGTGCCTTTGGGGTGTGGTCAACCAATGCGGCGGCAAGTCGCGTCTTGGCCAGCGAGAGGCGCTTGACCGGTATCACGAGCGCCCACATCACGCCGTCCAGCATGGCACCTCCTCGATGAGAAGTCGGGAGGAGTCGACCGGCATCGTGCTACCCGATCGACCTAGCCGCGGGCACATCAGCTGGGGACTTTGGCTGATGCTGATCGTCTTTCATCCCATGGCTGACCTCATCTTTCGCCGCGACGTCTGGCACAGCGAGCGGATCCCGGCCAGCGGACCGGTCATCATCGTGGCCAATCACATCTCCATCGCGGATCCGGTCTCCTTCGCCCGCTCGGTATGGGATGCCGGACGGATCCCACAGTTCCTCGCCAAGAACACCCTCTACCGCGGGCTCTTCGGAGTTGTCCTGCGTAGCGCGGGACAGATCCCGGTCTATCGTTCGACCAACGCCGCGCAGGACTCCTTGCGCGCGGCGGTGGCGGCCCTGCAGCGTGGAGAGGTGGTCTGCATCTACCCGGAGGGAACCGTCACCCGAGATCCCGACTGGTGGCCGATGGTGGCCAAGAACGGGGTCGCGAGATTGGTGCTCGCCGTCGATGCGCCGATCATCCCGATCGGTCAATGGGGTCCGCAACTGACCCACGACTACCACACCAAGACCTGGTCGCTCTTTCCTCGGAAGAGGACGGTCTGCAATGTCGGCGAACCGGTTGACGTCTCGGCCCACCGTGGCCGGCCGGTCACCGCGGCTGTGCTGCAGGAGATCACCGACGAGATCATGTTCAGCGTGCGTCGACAGCTGGTCGAGATTCGTCAGGAGCAGCCGCCGGCGGAGTTCTACCGGGATGCCAGGTCCGGAGTGGAGGAGTGAGCGCGGCTCGCCGGGTGGCCGTCCTGCCGGCCGGGAGTTGGGGAACGACGTTCAGCAAGGTCGTCGCCGACGCGGGAGCCGACGTGGTGCTGTGGACTCGGCGGCGAGAACTCGCTGCCACGATTCAAGAACGGCGGGAAAACCCGGACTACTTGCCCGGTCTGCGGCTGCCTGACGGGGTGCGAGCCACCCACGATGTGCGAGAGGCGTTGTCCGACGCGGAGTTCGTGGTGATCGCCGTACCGTCGCAGACGCTGCGGCAGAATCTTGTGTCCTGGCGACCGCATCTTCCGCGCGCTGCGACGTTCGTGAGTCTGATGAAGGGGATAGAACTCGGGACCGCCAAACGCATGAGCGAGGTCATCGCCGAAGTCGTCGGGGTGGACACCCACCAGGTGGCGGTGGTCAGCGGGCCGAATCTGGCTCATGAGATCGCCCAGGAGCAACCTTCCGCGACCGTGGTCGCCTGTTCCGACCACGACCGAGCGGTCACGGTCCAGCAGGCCTGCCACACGGCCTATCTCCGGCCGTACACGAATACCGACGTCGTGGGCTGCGAGCTGGGTGGAGCGATCAAGAATGTGATCGCCCTGGCCGTGGGCATCGTCGGAGGTATGGGATTCGGCGACAACACCCGGGCCAGCCTGATCACCCGCGGGCTGACCGAGATGGCCCGCCTGGGGGTCAGTCTCGGTGCTGAACCGGGGACCTTCGCCGGTCTGGCCGGTCTCGGTGATCTGGTAGCCACCTGTTCCTCCCCCCTGTCCCGGAACCGGACCTTCGGGGAGCGGCTGGGACGTGGGCAGACCCTGAGGCAGGTACTGGACGAGACCAGGCAGATCGCCGAGGGAGTGAAGACCTGTCGTTCGGTACTGGATCTGGGTCGCCGGGCGGGGGTGGACATGCCGATCACGGAAGCCGTCGTGCAGATCTGCCACGAAGGCGCCTCTGCCGCGTCCATCGTCCGGGCGATGATGGCCAGACAGGCCAAAGCAGAATGAGCGGTGAGATGAACCTCGACGGCTATGGCGACGGCACCCGCGTGGTCCGATCCGGCAGCACTCCTCCGGTCCCGGGAATGCCGTTGCACCGCGGACCGGTCTTCGCCGCAACTTTTCATCTGGGCGACGCCGAGCCAGGCGCGGACGGTGCGGATGTATATGCGCGTTATGACAATCCGACCCTGCGTGATTTCGAATCCTCACTCGGTGGCCTGGACGCAGGACGCAGTCTCGCCTTCGCCTCCGGGATGGCGGCGATGACTGCGGCTTTCTACGGCTGCGTGTCGTCAGGACAACGGCTGCTGATTCCTGCCGACGGCTACTTCACCGGTCGGCTGCTGGCCGATGAGCACCTGCGACGGTTCGGCATCGAGATTGCCATGGTCGCCACGGCAGACGTCGAGCGGCGGTTGCGGGCCGGCGACTTCCCCGGGGCGAGGCTGATCCTTGTAGAGACGCCGAGCAACCCCGGTCTGGACGTCTGTGATATTGCGGCTGTAGCCGAGCTGGCGCACCGGCAGGGTGCGCTGTTGGCGGTGGACAACACGACCGCCACACCGCTCGGTCAACAGCCGCTGGCGTTGGGCGCTGACATGGTGGTTGCCAGTGACACCAAGGCCCTGTCCGGTCACAGTGACTTACTGATGGGACACGTCTCGGTCCGCGACGACGAACTCTTCGCGACGATCAAGGACTGGCGCAACCACACCGGGGCTGTTCCGGGCCCGTTCGAGACCTGGCTGGCTCACCGAAGCATCGGCACCCTGGACCTGCGAT
>JACCTM010000324.1 GCA_013812385.1 Geodermatophilaceae bacterium
CCGCAACGAGGCCGTGTACTCGACCTCGGACATCGCCTCCCACTCGGCAACGAAATCCGGATTCCAATCCTGTGCCTCCACAGCCGAGTGGTAAGACTTCGACTCAGTCGCGGTCGGTCCGTCTAGACCATCGCGGAGCACCCTGGGACACCTCCGCACCGTCACCGTCCGGCATCTTCGCGCCTCGAACGTATGTTCGAAGACTATCACAAACTCGATGCGGTGCACAGCTTTTCCGGGGAAGTAGCCAAGGGTCTTGGCGATTGAAGGACGGCCGGGTAGACAGTTGGCGTACCGGTGTTCCACTCGTCGCCGACGTACCGACGGCGGTCAGGCAGTCATCCTCGACGTAGGGCCCGAGGTCGGCGACGATCGAGTGTCCGTCCTGCTGTCTCGGCGTCGAGGACGACTAACAGGTCGGTTTCTGCTGAGTCGCCCCCAGATCGACACCGACGACGTGCACCGGCTCAGCCGACGGAAAGCTCGCGGGCAAGGAACGCGGTCGTGCGCTGCCAGGCGAGCACCGACGCCTCTTGGTGGTGCAACATGAAGTCTGGGTTGTCGAAGCCATGGTTGGCGCCCTCGTAGGTCTCGAACTCCACCGTCTGGTGACCCGCGGTGACCGCCTCGCGGATCCGCTCGACGGTGGCCTGGTCGATGTAGTCGTCGGCCGTACCGAAGTGGTGCAGGCTGGGTGCCGTCACCTGCGGCAAGAGGTCGAGGAGTCCCGGGATCGACGACCCATAGCAGCTGACCAGACGTCCGGCTCTTCTACGGCCGCGACGTTGAAGCCGAGCCCGCCACCGAAGCAGAACCCGATCACCCCAGTCCCACCACTCACGTCGACGCGTCGGCGCAGGTTCCAGCGCCGCGATTGCGTCCTGCACCGTCTTGGGCCAGTCGAGCTGCTGGGCTCGCCCATCGCCTCATCGATGACGCCACGCTCCGATTCGTCGAGCGGTCCGGCGCCCAGCCGCCAGTAGAGCTCCGGGGCGAGGACGACGTAGCCGGCTCGAGCGAGCTCGCTGCCACGCTGCTGGATGTAGCGGCTGACGCCGAAGATCTCCTGCAGCAGAAGGAGGCCCGGTCCGCGGCCGGACTCGGGGAGCCACAGGTGCGCGGGCATCTGCCCGCGTCGGTCGGGACGGTCTCGGGCTGACTGGTGAGTCGGCTCATGAGCCGAGTATGGGCAACCGCTCACCCGGGCAGCGCGAGGGCATGCCGCCGGGTGCATCGCAAGCGCGGGTCCGGGACCAAGCGAACTCCTAGACGATGCGGCGGTCGGCAGCCCAGCGGGTGAGCTCGTTGCGGTTGGACACCTGCAGCTTGCGCAGCACGTTGGAGGCGTGCGTCTCGACTGTCTTGATCGAGATGAAGAGTTGCTGGCCGATCTCGCGGTAGGTGTACCCACGCGCGAGTAATCGCATCACTTCTCGCTCGCGGGCGCTCAGCACGTCGAGGGCCTTCTCGGCCACGTCTTCCGGTACGGCGACCGGACCGGCGGCGAAGGCGTCGAGCACGAAGCCGGCCAGCCGTGGAGAGAAGATGGCATCCCCGACCGCGACTCGGATCACGGCGTCGCGCAAGTCCGCTCCGGAAATGGTCTTCGTCACGTAACCTCTTGCTCCGCCCCGGATCACGCCGATGACATCCTCGGCCGCATCGGAGACCGACAGTGCCAGGAAGCGCACGCCGGGTGCCTGCCCCCGAACCTGGTCCAGGACGGCTCGGCCACCACCGTTGGGCATGTGGACGTCCAGCAGGACGACGTCCGGCATGGTCTCGAGGATTCCGCGTACGGCGTCCTCGACGGTTCCGGCCTCGCCGACCACGGCCAACCCAGCCTGGGGATCAGAGCCGAGTTCGGCCCGTACGCCCGATCGGATCATCGCGTGGTCGTCGACGAGGAACACCCGCAGTTGACTCATGACGCAGCTAAGGACAAGCGCAGCTCGACCTCGGTGCCGGTGCCCGGCGCACTTGTGATCCGGGCGCTACCACCATGTCTGGTCATCCGCTCCACAATGGAGTGACGAACCCCGCGACGGTCATCGGCGATGTCGTCTGGATCGAAGCCCGACCCGCGGTCGCGTACGAAAACGGTCACTCCGTCCGGCTCGATCTCCGCATAGAGCGACACGTCCTGTACGCCGCCGTGGCGCGCGGCATTCCGCATCGCTTCATGGCTTGCCTGTACGACCGCTGCCAGTCCCTGGTCCACTGGGGCATCGCCGACAACCACGGATTGGACGCGCACGTCGTAGGAGCCTTCGATGTCGGCAACCGCGCGTTCCAGTGCGCCGCCGAAGGTGGCCGTGTCCTCACCCGGATGCCCGTACAGCC
>JACCTM010000215.1 GCA_013812385.1 Geodermatophilaceae bacterium
GTCACCGTTCCAGAACGGACCGGGATGAGGCCGAACAACGCTTTGAGCAGGGTTGATTTGCCGGCGCCGTTGGGCCCGATGATGCCGACCAGTTCACCGTCGTTCAGGTAGAAATCAGCGCCCCGCAGAATGTTCACACCGGGCAGATAGCCGGCCACCAGTTCGTCGGCCCGCAGCAACGCATCCTTGGCCAGCTTGACGTGTTCCTCGCGGGTCGCCGCACGCTCGGCCGGTGTCATGTCCGGCCCGGCCGACGTCCGTGGTGAGGTAGTCCCGACGTCGTCGGTCGCCGCGGCGTCGGTGTCCTTTTCCTGCGGCTCGACCTGCTTGGGGTCTGCCGGCGGAGGTGTCGGCGCCAAGGCTTGAGGGGCTGAGGGGTCGGGGGGCTGAGTATCGGTCATCTACAGGCCTCGCG
Source organism: Geodermatophilaceae bacterium (assembly GCA_013812385.1). Taxonomy (GTDB): domain Bacteria; phylum Actinomycetota; class Actinomycetes; order Mycobacteriales; family Geodermatophilaceae; genus JACCQS01. The sequence goes on from JACCTM010000215.1 coordinate 416, forward strand.
TCGGCTCGGTGGGCAGGTGGGCATCCTCGGCCTTTTCCGCGGCGATGGCCGCCTCGGCTTCGGCGAGTACTACCTCTTCCTCTTCCACCGTCAGTGGGGCGTCGTGGTGGGCACCGAGGTAAGCGTCGACCACATCCTTGTTCTGGGAGATGGATTCTGGTGGGCCCTCGGCGATCACCCGACCGGCGGCCATCACGACGACCCAATCGCTGATGTCACGGACGACATCCATGTCGTGTTCGACGAAGACCACCGTCATCCCCTCCTCGCGGAGGTTCTTGACGTGTTCGAGCAGACTCTGGGTCAGGGCTGGATTCACACCGGCCATCGGCTCGTCGAGCATGACGACCTTCGGCTGGCTCATCAGCGCGCGGGCCATCTCCAGCAGTTTGCGTTGCCCTCCGGACAGGGTTCCGGCGAAGTCCTGGGCCTTGGCGTCGAGTTTGAAGCGGCTCAGCAACTCCATGGCCCGCGCTTCGATGTCGCGCTCCTGCGACCTCCAGCCGGGTAGCAGCGCGTTGAGGAATCGCTCTCCGCTCTGACCCTGCGCCCCGAGTTTCATGTTCTCCAGCACGCTCAGCCGAGACAGCGCCTTGGTCAGCTGGAACGTGCGTACGACGCCCAGCCGGGCGACCTGGTGCGGCTTGAGTCGGCCGAGTGAGCGGCCGTCGAAGCTCCATCGACCGGTGTTGGGCTGGTCGAAACCGGTGAGCAGGTTGAACAGCGTGGTCTTGCCTGCGCCGTTGGGCCCGATCAGGCCGGTGATGCAGCCGCGCTGGATCTCGAGGTGTTCCACGGATACGGCGGTCAACCCACCGAAGGAGCGGACCAGATCATCGACGACGATCGTCGCGTCTGGTTTGGGCACGCCGATTTTCCACGGTAGGTGGCGTAGCGGCTGAGCGGTGTCAGTGGGCATCGAGCACGATCTCCCTGCGGTCGCCGAAGATCCCCTGTGGTCTGAAGACCAGCAATATCATCAGTCCGATCCCGACGAGAACGAAGCGGATGTTGGCGACGTCGGGCGAACTCAGGATCTCATCAGGGATGATCCCGTTGCGAATCAGGGCCGCCAGGCCCGCGTCGGTGAAGGCGATGATGAACCAGAGGATCATAGAACCGACGACCGGGCCGAGGACCCTAGCCGTTCCGCCGAGGATCAGGGCGGCGTAGGCAAGAAAAGTGTTCGCGTTCTGGAACTGATCGGGGTTGGCCGAGCCGGTAGCCAGCACCAGGATCATTCCACCGAAGCCGGCGATCACCCCGCCGAGAATCAGTGACTGCATCTTATAGCTGTAGACGTTCTTGCCCAACGACCGGACGGCGTCCTCGTCCTCCCGGATGGCCTTGAGTACCCGGCCCCAGGGGCTCCGCATCAACTGCCAGATCAACAGGCTGAACAGCGTGACGAGCAACCAGCCGACCAGGGAGGCCCAGATCTCGCGCCCGGTCCAGGTTGAGCCCAGGAAGTCGTAGGTGCGCTGGGTCTCGAACGGCGCAACACTGTAAAAGTCGCGGCCGAAGCTGGACAGGCCCTGGGTGGCACCGGTGATCGGCGTGGCAGGGGTCGAGCGGAACACCAGACGGAGAATTTCGGCGGCCGCGATGGTCACGATGGCCAGGTAGTCCGCGCGCAGCCGCAAAGTCGGCAGACCCAGGAGCAGAGCCAGGACGAGTGCGGCGACGACGCCGATGAGAACACCGACCAGCAGCGGCAGCCCCCACATGGCGACCGAGATGGCCACGCCGTACCCGCCCAGCAGCGCGAAGCCGATCTGCCCGAAGTTCAACAACCCCGTATAGCCGAAGTGCAGGTTCAGGCCGACGCCCATCAAGGCGAAGAAGACGGCCGACTGGCTGACCAGCGCCTTGACGCTCAGCGCCAGGATGTCGAGGAACTCGCTCACAGCTGTCGCCCGCCTAACCGACTCGTGCTCGGCTGCCGAGGAGCCCCTGAGGTCTGACGACCAGGATCACGATCAGCAACAGCAGGCCGCCTACGTACTTGAGCTCGTCGGCGATCACCAAGGTGGACAGCTGCACGAATACGCCCACGATGATGC
>JACCTM010000228.1 GCA_013812385.1 Geodermatophilaceae bacterium
AACGCGCCTGCGAGAACGGTGATCTGACCCGCGCCGGGCTCCAGACGGCGCTGACCGAGACCACCGATGGTGACACCGGCGGGATCATTGCCGCGCTGGACTACTCCAGCCCCGGCTCCTCGCCCTCACGGGAGATCTACATCGCCCAACCGAGTGCGGATGCCGAGGGTGGTCTGACATTGGTGGAGGAACTGTTCACCACGGACCTGGCCCAGGGCTACGTCGGTCCTTCGGAAGGCTGACGAAACTCGCTGTCCTACAGCACTGAGTAACGGCGCCGCCTCGAAGAGTCATCTCGGGGCGGCGTCGTCGTCTTCCCCGTACCCTCGACGCGTCGTACGAGGATCCGACGTATGAACTCGTCAGGGATGGGGTGTCGCACGGGTGCCAGCAAAAGGCGGCTCGCGTCGACGTGGGACCGCTGACCACCCGCCGCTCACCAGGCCGCTAAGCGTTACCGACCTGCTGGTCAAATCTGGGCAGAGCGGGCAGCGTTCCGGTCGCCGGATCGCGGCCCGGCAGGCCGTGGTAGAGGTACGTCGACACCGCGTCCGCCGATTCTTCGCGGTGCTGCTGACCATCCTGGTGACCTTGCTCGCCTCCGCCGTGGCCTACTACGTGGGGCTCTTCTTCTATCTCGACCGAACGATCGACCGGGTCGATGCGCTGGCCGTCGATGCCCCTGGGATCATGTCGCCGCAGGCCCAGGACGCCGCCGACAACTTCCTGATCGTCGGCGCGGAGCCGGCGGGAACCGATGTCGAGGTCACTTCGGCGTTGATCGCCCACCTCGAGCCGGGGCGAGACCGGGCGGTGCTGGTCAGCCTGCCGCTCACCGCTCTGATCGACGTACCCGGCTGCCCCAAGGGTGGCCAGTCGCTGCTGACCGATCCGTACGGTGGCTCGCTGGCCTCCAGCTACACCACGGCCGGCGCCGGTTGCCTCGTCCGCAGCGTTCAGCAGCTGTCCGGGATGCGGATGAACCACTATGTGCAACTCGATCTCGACCGCCTGCCCGGAATGGTCCACGCGCTCGGCGGAGTACCGGTATGTCTGCCCGCGAACCTGTCCCGCGGTGGAATGTCGGCCGGCTCCTCGGTCCTCGACGCGGATCAGGTACGCGCGCTGCTCACCGAGGCCGACGCCGACCAGGACCCGACCGGTCAACTGGCCACCGATCGACAACGACTGCTGCTGGCCTCCACTCTTCGTGAGGCCCTGCGTCTGGAGAACCTGGCGAACCCGATCGCGCTCACCGGCTTCGTCAACGAGGTCGCCAACGGGTTGACCCTCGACCGGGCAACGACGTTGGGGGAGCTGAAGGATCTCGGGGACAAGCTGGGCGAGTTCACCGCAGGCGACACCGTGCAGGCCAGCGTGCCGTTGGCTCAGGAGGCATACCGACCCGTGGGCAGCGAGCAGAGCTTCGCTCTGATCGACGATCTCGCCAGCCGGGAGATGTTCCGGGCGATCATCGACGACAGCGCGCTCCCGGCACCGGTCGATCCCTCCAGCGCTCCAGACGCAGCCGCGACCCCCACCGAGAGCGCTCCGCCCGCTGCACCGCCGCCGGAGCCGGACGCCCTGACCATCGCCCCGCAGCAGATAACGGTCAATGTGTTCAACGGAGTCGGCACGCGGGGGCTGGCCACCGATGCTGCCGCTGCGCTGACCGCGCAGGGCTTCGGCATAGCCGAGATCGAAAATCAGATCACCGGTGCGACCGAATCCGTCGTCCGTTATCCACCTGACCAACTCGAGGCCGCACGTACCGTCGCCGCCGCGGTTCCCGATTCGGTACTGCAGGAGGGGGAGACCGCGGGGGGCTTCATCGATCTGGTGCTCGGATCGTCGTACACCGAGGTCGTACCAGTCGTTGTCTCGACGCCGGTGCCACCACCGTCCCCGTCCCCGACGCCGACTTCACAACCCGACCCAACCCCGGCTGTCGACGCAGCCGGCCAGCAGAGCTGCGGCTGAACTTGTTGTCCGCAAAAAGGTCTAGGCGTCGCCGCCGGGAATCCCTAGAGTGCCCGCATCCACTGAGGACGGGGATGACGCAAGGGATGGACATCAATGAGCAGACCGGGGTTGCTGGTTAGGGGAGTTGCCGCTTTCGGCGCGCTGGGGATGGCGGTCCTGATGGTCAGCCCGGCCAGTGCGCAATCAGCATCCGGCACCGTCTCGGACCCCATCGTCGAGGGGCTGATCGGGCCGCTGGGGCTTGACGTCAGCAATAACGGGACCATCTACGTCGCCGAGGGCTTCGCTGGGCAGATCACCCGCGTGCTGCCTGGCGGCGGGCGCAGCGTCCTGTTCCAGTCCGAAGGTGACTCGGTCTCCGGAGTGGCCAGCACCGTCTGGGGCAGCGTCGTCATCACGCTGTCCACCTTCCCGGAAGAGGAAGCCCCGCCACTGGACACCACCTTGGAGCTCGTCGCGCCGACCGGGAACGCCGTCACGCTGGCTTCGCTGCTCGACCACGAAGTGCAGAACAACCCCGACGGAGACCAGAGATACGGCTTCCTGAACCTGTCGGCAGGGTGCCTGGCCAAGCTGCCACCCTTCCTTCAGCCCTACACGGGAATCGTCGAATCGAACCCGTACAAGGTCGCGACCCTGGGCCCGCTCAGCTACGCCGTCGCGGACGCGGCCGGTAACAGCATCGTGCAAGTGACGGTCGGCCAGCAGCCGAGAACGGTGGCCGTGCTGCCCGGCGTACCGCAGCGGATCACTCCCAGCGCTGCCCGCCAGCTCGGGCTCCCGCTGTGCACGGTCGGCCGGGTCTACACCTCCGAGCCGGTCCCCACCGACGTGGAGGTCGGCCCGGACGGATTCTGGTATGTGAGTTCGCTTCCCGGCTTTCCCGAACTGCCCGGCACCGGAT
>JACCTM010000246.1 GCA_013812385.1 Geodermatophilaceae bacterium
GCTCGCCGCACATGCCGACGGGATCGCCTGCGTCATCGGCGCTGGTGACATCGAAGGCGGGACGTTCCGGGCCGTGTTTCGAGAAAGGCCACGCGTCCGGTCGCTGACCCCGGAGCTGTCGAAGGGCCTCGAGTTCGACCTGGTCGTCCTCATCGACCCAGAGGGATCGAACGGCGAGGCGTTCGGCAAGGGCATCGAAGGAGCGGTCGATCGCTACGTCGCGATGACCCGAGCGACCCAGCAACTCGTCATCCTCACGAGCTCCTGACGTCGGCCAAGACAACGTGATCGCCGCCTGACGATCATGAGGATCGCCACCGAAGTTCAACGGAACGCGGGACAACCTCACCACCATCCACCTGCACAATCATCGGAGGCATCAGTGAGCACGTTCACCCCGAACGAACTCACCTACCTGAGCGAGCAGCGCATCGGCCAGCTCATCGCCCCTGTCCTCATCGGTCATCGGACCTCTGTGTGGTCACAGTGTGGGCGCGTACTGCCAGACAGAATGCCTCACCGGGCGGCACACGGAATCATGTAACCCGTTGCAACGCAATGCGCCCGGCATCATCTGGTACCGTCTGGCACGTCCCGATGTGGTCATCTGATGAGCAGGCGTCGGTTCGACTCCCGTGGGCGGCTCCACCCGGCACAGTCTTCTCAATTCCGGTCTCACCCCACGAGGGTGGGACCGCATCTTCGTTACCGCGCCCGCACGCAGCCGACTGGCCCATAGGGTCGGGGCTCTCGGAACCAGTCAATGCGCCTTGGCGGAGCACGATGGAGTACCGCGATTCCCCGCCTGGTGCCGCCCAGCAGGAAGCTAGCGACAGAAGGAGTGCGCGTGCTCATCGGAGTGCCCCGTGAGACCCGGCCGGGGGAGACTCGCGTCGCAGCCACTCCGGCGACCGTGACTCAGTTGCGGACACTCGGCTACCAGGTCGTCGTGGAGGCCGCTGCCGGCTTGGCCAGTAGTTTCCTCGACGACGACTACGCGGTGGCGGGCGCACGAATCGGCACGGCCGACGAGGCTTGGCACAGCGACGTGGTGCTGCACGTGGCCAAGCCGTCCACCGCCGAAATCACCCAGCTACGCGACGGTGCCGTGCTCGTGAGCCTGCTGGCTCCAGCGCTGGACCCGGGGCTGGTCGACGCGCTAGCCGCCCGGCCGATCACGGCCCTCGCGATGGACGCCGTGCCGCGGATCTCCCGCGCGCAGTCCCTGGACGTCCTGAGCTCCATGGCCAACATCGGCGGCTACCGGGCCGTGATCGAGGCGGCGCACCGGTTCGGGCGTTTCTTCACCGGGCAGGTGACGGCAGCTGGCAAAGTGCCTCCGGCCAAGGTCTTCGTTGTCGGCGCGGGTGTCGCCGGCCTGGCCGCTATCGGTGCCGCCAGCAATCTCGGGGCCATTGTGCGGGCCAGCGACGTCAGGCCTGAGGTGGCTGAGCAGGTCCGTTCGCTGGGCGGCGAGTACGTGGCCGTCCCGGCCGCCGGGGAGCAGGTGAGCACGGACGGTTACGCCCGGGAGATGTCCGACGACTACAACCGTCGGGCAGCCCAGCTCTACACCAAGCAAGCGGCCGAGGCAGACATCATCATCACCACCGCGCTGATCCCCGGCCGGCCGGCGCCGCGCCTGATTACCGATGAGATGGTCGCCAGCATGCGCCCGGGCAGTGTCATCGTGGACATGGCTGCCGCACAGGGCGGCAACGTCGCCGGCTCGGTGCCCGACCAGATCGTCGTGTCCGGGAACGGGGTGGCGATCATCGGCTACACCGACCTGCCCAGGCGGCTGCCGGCCCAAGCCTCTCAGTTCTACGGCACCAACCTCGTCAACCTCCTGAAGCTGCTCACCCCCGGTGTAGACGGGCAGCTCGTCATCGACCTCGACGATGTCGTCCAGCGGTCGATCGCGGTGGTCCACAACGGCGAGATCACCTGGCCGCCCCCGCCGGTTCCGGTGTCGGCCGCACCCCTCGCCACTGCGGTCGAGCCGTCGGTCATCAGGGCCCCGGCTCGTAAGCCGCCGATGTCTCCCCGCCGCCGGTTGGCCCTGGTGGGGCCCGCCGCGGCTCTGGTCTTCCTGATCACGGCCCTCTCTCCCAACCAGCTGATCGAGAACTTCACCGTATTCGCGCTTTCGATCGTGGTCGGGTTCTACGTGATCGGGCATGTGCACCATGCGCTGCACACGCCTCTGATGTCTGTCACGAACGCGATCTCAGGGATCATCGTGGTGGGTGCACTGCTCCAGATCGGACACAGCGGAGCACTGGTCACCGTGCTCGCTTTCGTCGCTGTCCTGCTGGCCAGCATCAACGTATTCGGTGGTTTCGCCGTGACCCGCCGCATGCTCGGCATGTTCACGA
>JACCTM010000328.1 GCA_013812385.1 Geodermatophilaceae bacterium
ATGTCGGTCACTCGCGTGTGTCGGGCCCCGGTGTCGGCATCGGAGTAGACCGCTACCGAGCGAATGCCCAAGTCACGCAATGTTCGTGCGACCCGCACAGCGATCTCGCCGCGGTTGGCGATCAGCACGGTGTCGAACAGTGGATTGGATGGGCGCCCCTGGCTGGTCACAATGCCCATCACATCCGGAAGACGCCGTAGCCGACGTCCTCGAGTGGCGCGTTGGCGCATGCGGACAAGGCCAGACCCAGGACCGTACGGGTGTCACGGGGATCGAGAACGCCGTCGTCCCACAGCCGCGCCGTCGCGTAGTAGGGGTGACCCTGCAGTTCGTACTGGTCGCGGATCGGATCCTTGAAGGACTCCTCGTCGGCCGAACTCCACTCCGTACCAGCCTTCTCGAGCTGGTCCCGGCGCACCTGGGCGAGGACCGAGGCGGCCTGCTCGCCACCCATCACCGAGATCCGGGCATTGGGCCAGGTCCACAGGAAACGAGGCGAGTACCCGCGGCCGCACATGGCGTAGTTGCCGGCACCGAATGATCCGCCGATCACGACGGTCAGTTTCGGGACCCGAGCACAAGCCACGGCGGTGACCATTTTGGCGCCGGCCTTGGCGATGCCGCCCGCCTCGTAGTCGCGGCCGACCATGAAGCCGGTGATGTTCTGCAGGAACAGCAGCGGAATGCTCCGACGGTCGCAGAGCTCGATAAAGTGCGCGCCCTTGAGCGCGGATTCGGAGAACAAGATTCCGTTGTTGGCGAGGATGCCGACCGGGTGACCGTGGATGCGGGCGAAACCGGTGACCAACGTCTGGCCGTACAGCGACTTGAACTCAGCGAAGCGAATGCCGACGACCATACTCGAGATGACTACCAGGACGACGTACGGCGTCCGGGTGTCCGTTGGCAGCACGCCGAGTAGTTCACCGGGATCGACCGTGGGTTCCTCGGTGGGCTCGACATTCCATGGGCGCTGGGCACGCGGGCCGAGTGTGCTGATGATCTGCCGGACGATCTGCAGCGCGTGCGCGTCGTCGTCGGCCAAGTGGTCGGTGACCCCGCTGGTCCGGCTGTGCAGGTCTCCCCCGCCCAGCTCCTCGGCGGTGACCACCTCACCGGTCGCCGCCTTCACCAGAGGCGGGCCACCGAGGAAGATCGTTCCCTGGTTGCGGACGATCACCGCCTCGTCACTCATCGCCGGCATGTACGCACCGCCGGCCGTGCATGAGCCCATGACCGCGGCCACCTGTGGGATCCCGGCCCGTGACATCGTCGCTTGGTTGTAGAAGATCCGGCCGAAGTGGTCCCGGTCGGGGAACACCTCGTCCTGCCGCGGCAGAAAGGCGCCACCCGAATCAACGAGATATATGCAGGGCATCCGGTTCTGCATGGCGATCTCTTGGGCGCGGAGATGCTTCTTGACCGTCAGTGGGTAGTACGTGCCGCCCTTGACGGTCGCGTCGTTGGCGACGATCACGCACTCCCGGCCGGACACCCGGCCGACCCCGGTGATGATCCCCGCACTCGGCGCGTCCCCGTCGTAGAGCCCGTGTGCGGCAAGGGGGGACAGCTCGAGAAAGGCGGAAGCCGGGTCCACGAGCGCATCGACGCGGTCCCGCGGCAGCAATTTGCCTCGGGCGATGTGCCGGACTCGGGCCTTCTCGCCCCCACCACCCGCGACGGCCGCGAGTTGATCGGCGAGGTCGGCACATAGCCTCTGATGGGCGTTACGATTATCGCGGAAGGCTTCGCTGCCCGGGATGGCGGAGCTGGTCAGGACCGGCGCGTCCACTGCCGACTCCTCACCATAGACAACTGCTCGAAGATCTCGATGTTAACAGTCGTTAACGTGCTGGGTCCAGTACAGCGGCCTCTCCGTTCAGCGCCGACGCTGCTGTCACGCAGCCTGGCGCCGCCCATGCTTGGAGCCCTTCTTGCCGGCCACTTTCTCGAGCTTGACCAATTTGCGCTTCTTGACCGCGTACCCCTTGGGCAACCGGCCCTCGGCGAGCATCCGTACCGGACATCTGTTGCACCTCGGCTTGGACAGGCAGCAGCTCTTCTTGGGCTTGGCCACGGCGAGAGCCTAGTGGCGCCCGAGACGAACGCTGCGAGGTCACCTGAGGGCATCAGGCTAGATTTCTCCAGACCCGAGGAGCACTTCCAACCCGG
>JACCTM010000285.1 GCA_013812385.1 Geodermatophilaceae bacterium
CGCGGTATCCCGGAGACCATGACCGTCCACCGCCCGGGGCGGCTGCAGCTGGGGATCCCGCCGGGCGCCGGCGCAGGATTCGTGGCCTACCTGCTTCCGGTGGGCTTGATCGTCTATACCTACGCCGTTCTGTCGCTCACCGTGTTTCCGCTCCTGGTGGCCGATCAGGGGTTCGAGGCCGTCTTCGCACTGGTCGGCGTGAGCGCCTTGCTCGTCCAAGGGTCGGCCGCCGTCGCGACGGCACTGGCTCGGCGGTGGGGTCCGGCCACCTCCGGGTGGACCTCTGCCCTGCTCGCGGCTGGTGGCTGCGTCCTGGGCTTCGTCGCCGTACAGCCCGACGGTTGGCCCTGGGTGCTGCCGGCGTCGTTGTTGATCGGCGTCTCGGAGGGACTCGCGATCACCTCGGGGATCACGGTCTCGGACCTGCTCGCACCGGCCGATCGCCGTGGTGGCCTGGTGTCGGTGTTCTACCTCGTGGTGTATTTCGGCTTCGCCGTACCGACGATCGTCGCTCTGGTGGCCGGTGATTCGTTGCGCAGCGGCGTTCCGATCCTGGTCCTCGGCGGCGTCGCGTTACTGCTCGGTGCCGTGCTGTTCCTAGCCGGACGTACGGTCCTGCGGCGTCCTGCTCCAAGTGGGGCAGTCGCAAGCCCCACCGTGCTGACCCCGGAGGCCCTGGCCGACGACGCGCACTGACCGACGGGGCGCTGACCCGACCCGCGCAGTCAGGTGCTGATCAGGGTCCAGCGAAGCCGCGGGTCGGCGTACCACGTCCACTTCGTCATCGGACGGGGAAAGCGCACGCCGTCGATCTCGATCACGGCCGGATCGCAGGCCACCTGAATGGCTCTGCCATGACTGATGTCGCCACGGCGCCAGAGTTGCTTGTGCACGTTGACCGTGAGTGTGTCCACGCTGGACCAATCCGGACGTACGTCGACGCGCTTGATCACGCCGTCGGCAACGCGCTGACTGTCGTGGTAGATCTGGGCCCCGAATCGGGAACCAGCATCTCGTGCACCGGTTTTGGTCGGCGAGGACGTAACCCGACCGCGAGCCAGCAACACACCGCCCTGATCATCGCGGACCAGGCCCAACGTCCTGGACCGCTCCCCGGTCAGTTGCCCGGCTGGGTCGACTCCCCACGTACGGGAAAGACCTGCGGCAAGCGGATCCGAACTCGGGGTCCAGGCAACCCCGATGTCGAGGCGGTCACGCCGGTGCAGTGCGACCAGGACCGCACCCAGCGCACTCACCGGGCCGGCCACCGACACCTGCTCAGCCGAGGCGATCGCCCGTTTCACCGCGTTTCGGTCGGGGGCGGTGTCCGGTGCCAGATCGCCGAAGTCGAGGTCCGCCATCGAAGCTAGCGCGCCGCGTACACCGGGATGGTGATCGGCGGGGGAAGCTGCGTCCAGGTGACGGTTTCCCGGGCCAACTGTCGGCTGTGGAACATCGCAGCAGTCTAGGACAGCCGCTGAACCGCAGCGGCCACGAGCGAGTGGCCTCTATTGACAGTCGTATTGACAATCATCGTCATAAAGGACCATGCTCCGGTCATGCGACAACGACCCCTACGCCGCGCTTTCGCGGTCTCCGCCGCCCTGTCCCTGCTGACCGCGTGCGGCGATGGGTCCCGGTCCGGAGAGGCAGACGGCGAGGGCGATACCGACGGGCTGAGTGTCCGGGCGGCGTTCTATCCGCTGCAGTGGATCACCGAGCAGGTCGGGGGCTCGGCGGTGAGCGTGCGGAGCCTGACCCCGCCCGGCGCGGAGCCGCACGACCTGGAGCTGGGTCCGCAGGATGTCGCCGCCGTGGGTGAAGCAGACCTCGTCGTGTATCTCGCCGCGTTCCAACCGGCTGTCGACGAGGCCGTCGAGCAAGAAGCGCCCGATACATCTTTCGACGCTGCCGAACACGCAGAGCTGGATCTGACCTACACCCCGATCGAGGAGGGCACCGAAGAGACCGAAGAAGCGGGTTCCACCGACCCGCATTTCTGGCTGGATCCCCTGCGGCTGGCCGACGTAGCCGTCGCCCTCGCGGATCGGCTGGGGGAGCTCGATCCCGACAACGCCGACACCTTCACCGCGAACGTCGAGACGCTGCGAACAGCGTTGGAGGAACTGGACACCGAACTGAGCCAAGGACTGGCCTCCTGCGGGAGCACTGACCTCGTCACCAGCCACAATGCCTTTGGATACTTCGCCGAGGCGTACGGTCTGACCCAGGTGGGAATCACCGGCTTGACACCGGAGGAGGAACCCTCCACAGAGGACCTTGCCGAGGTGGCCGACTTCGTCGAGGAGAACGACGTGCGCACGATCTACTACGAGACGCTGGTCAGTCCGGCGATTGCGGACACTGTGGCCGCCGAGACCGGTGCCCAGACGGCGTTGCTCGATCCACTGGAGGGACTCACCGACGACTCCGCGGGTTCGGACTACCTCGAAGTGATGCGCTCGAACCTGGACAGCGTCCGCGCCGGACAACCGTGCAGCTGAGTTCCGGTCCGGCGGAACTGCTGTCCGCTCAGCGAGAAGCAACCGGCGTGCCCCGGGGTGACCAGCGCCGCGCAGGCTCACCCCTTGTGCAGTTGGACGGCGTGTCCATCGGCTACCACCGCCTTCCCGTGTTGCAGGAGACTGACTTTCGCCTCGACGCGGGAGAGGCAGTGGCCGTACTGGGGCCCAACGGTGCTGGAAAGTCGACCCTCGTCCGAGGCATCCTGGGCCTGGCCGAGATTCTCGCCGGCTCCGTCGAGCTGTTCGGGGTCCCGCGGGCAAACTTTCGTGCCTGGCACCGGCTCGGATACGTCCCGCAGAGCCACTCCGTTGCCAGCGGCATCCCGTCCACCGTGCGCGAGGTCGTCGCCTCAGGACGGTTGACGCGTAAATCGGTCGTACGGCCGTTCTCGGCGGCAGACCAGCGGGCCGTGCTGGCCGCCATCGAGACTGTGGGTCTGTCCGACCGCACGCGGCATCCGGTGGCCACGTTGTCCGGTGGGCAGCAGCGGCGGGTCCTGATCGCGCGTGCTCTGGCCGGCGAACCCGACCTGCTCGTGCTCGATGAGCCAACCGCCGGCGTGGACGCCGAGAGCCGAAAGGTGTTGGCAGACACCTTGGCTGGCCTGGTGCGAGGCGGCACGGCAATCCTGTTCGTCACCCACGAGCTCAGCGAGATGGCTCCGGTGATCACCCGTACGGTGGTCGTAGAGCACGGCCGGATCAGCTACGACGGACCGCCACTGCCCGAATCGGGGCACGGATCGCCCTTGCACGGCACCGCTGACTGTGAGCACCTGGACCCGCACGGTGTCACCCCCGAGGCCTACTCCGGTCTACGGCTGTCCACCAATGTCGGGTCCACCAAGATCAAGGCCCGCTGAGACGATGGAATTCCTCAGCTATGAGTTCATGCAGCGGGCCCTGTTGGCCGCGTTCCTCGTCGGGATGACGGCGCCGACGGTGGGGGTCTACCTGGTGCAGCGCCGGCTCGCGCTGATCGGTGACGGGCTCGGGCACGTGGCGCTGGCCGGGGTGGCTATCGGCGTCCTGACCAGCCAGGCGCCGGTACTCACGGCGCTGGCCCTGGCCGTCGTCGGGGCAGTGGCCATAGAGCTGATCCGCTCCCGTGGGCACACCAGTGGCGACATCGCGCTGGCCGTCCTGTTCTACGGTGGCATCGCCGGCGGAGTGGTGATCATCTCGCAGGCACCAGGCGGTACGCCGGGCAATCTCAACGCCTTTCTCTTCGGCGCGATCACCACCACCACCGCGGCCGACATCGCGGTTTTCGCCGTGCTCTGCGGCCTGGTCCTCCTGGTGACCCTCGGCCTGTCGCGGTACCTCTTCGCGGTCAGCAACGACGAGGAGTTCGCGGTGGCCTCCGGGCTGCCGGTGCTGCGCTTGAACCTGCTGCTCGTGGTGGTCACGGCGATGACCGTTGTCGTCTCGATGCGGGTGATCGGGCTGCTGCTGATCAGTGCGCTGATGATCCTGCCGATCGCCTCGGCGCAGCTGGTCGCAGCAAGTTTTCGGCAAACCATCGCGATCGGGGTCGGCATCGGGATATCGGTGTCGGTGTCGGGTGTCACGCTGTCGTTCTATGCCGACACCCCGTCCGGCGGGACGATCGTCTTGCTGGCCATCGGAGTGTTCGTCCTCGTCGCGCTGCTCCGTGCGGTGCGCACCGCGGTGTTCCGCTTACGCGGTGGCCGCTCCGACAGCCTCCGGAGCAACGATCCGGCGTCCGACACTCCGGTGTCCGACAGTCTGCTCGGCGGCGATGTCGTGCCCGGCGGTGTCGGCACACGGCCCGTATGATCGGGCGAATGGTGACGCCGGTCCGGGTTCGCGCCACGCGACAGCGGACCGCGGTGTCTGATCTTCTGGCCGAACTCAGCGACTTCCGCAGCGCCCAGGACATTCATCACCTCTTACGCGGCCAGGGCGACGGGATCGGCCTGTCGACGGTGTACCGGACGTTGCAGACACTGTCCGAAGCCGGCGAGGTGGACACCATCCAGACCGCTGACGGGGAATCGGTCTACCGCAAGTGCAGCGACCTGCATCACCACCACTTGGTCTGCCGGGAGTGCGGGCACACCGTGGAGGTCGCCGGGCCGGCCGTGGAGCGGTGGGCCGACCGTACAGCGGCCGAAAACGGGTTCACCGATGTCAGTCACACCCTGGAAATCTTCGGCCTGTGCGCCGAGTGTCGGGGAAAGCAGCGCTAGCGACGGATCCCGGCTGACCTTTCTCGCTGCACGTCCATGACCACCCACTGACCAGAACGGGAGCCCGCGATGCCCGCCATTGTGATCATCGGCGCCCAATGGGGTGACGAGGGAAAAGGAAAGGCGACCGATCTCCTCGGTGGGCGGGTCCCGTACGTCGTGCGCTATCAGGGTGGCAACAACGCCGGTCACACCGTGGTCACCCCAGAGGGGGAACGGTATGCGCTGCACCTGATCCCGTCCGGGATCTTGACCCCTGGGTGCACGCCGGTGATTGGAAACGGTGTGGTGATCGACCCCGGCGTCCTGTTGGACGAACTCGCCGGGCTGGAGGAGCGCGGCGTGGATACCTCGAAGCTGGTGATCTCCGCCGACGCCCATCTGATCATGCCGCACCACCGGGCGCTGGACCGAGTGACGGAGCGCTACCTGGGGGCGTCCAAGGTCGGTACGACCGGTCGTGGTATCGGACCGGCATACGGCGACAAGGTCGCCCGGGTCGGCATCCGGATCCAGGACCTGCTCGATCCGGGCATCTTGCGCGCCAAGCTCGATGCCGTACTTCGGGAGCGCAACCAGATCTTGGTCAAGGTCTACAACCGCAAGGCCATCGACGTCGACGAGACGTATGCGGAGTATCTGGGCTACGCCGACGTTCTCGCGCCGCGGATCGCCGACACCCGGTTGCTGCTGGCCGACGCGCTGGACCGTGACGAGTGGGTGCTACTCGAGGGTTCGCAGGGGACGCTGCTGGATATCGACCACGGGACCTATCCGTTCGTGACGTCCTCGTCGCCGACCGCCGGTGGGGCATCGGCAGGTTCGGGGATCGGGCCCACCCGGATCGAGAAGGTTGTCGGCATCCTCAAGGCGTACACGACGCGGGTGGGTTCTGGTCCGTTCCCGACCGAGTTGCACGACCAGTTCGGCGAATACCTGCTCAAGCAGGGCGGTGAGGTGGGCGTGACCACCGGCCGGGATCGTCGCTGCGGCTGGTTCGACGCCGTGATCGCCCGGTACGCCACCCGGGTCAACGGCATCACCGACTACTTCCTGACCAAGCTCGATGTGCTTTCCAGTCTGGAGAAGGTACCGATCTGCGTCGCGTACGAGGTGGACGGCGTACGCCACGACGAGATGCCGATGACCCAGACGGCGTTTCACCACGCGACCCCGGTCTACGAGGAGTTGCCCGGCTGGTTCGAAGACATCGGCCACTGCCGGTCCTTCGATGAGTTGCCGGCCAACGCGCAGGCCTACGTGCTTCGGTTGGAGAAATTGTCCGGCGCATACGTGAGCGTGATCGGCGTCGGCCCGGGTCGCGACCAGAACGTGATCCGCCGCGACCTCCTCGCCTGTTCAGGCTAATTGGGGCGACTGGGCAGGCTGGTCGGACGTAGGTTGCGGTCGTGCATTCGCTCGCCGATCTCGGCTGGACCGCCCAGCGGTCGGCTGAACTGCCTTCCGCTGACGCCGACGCGGTGGTCGGTCGGGTGTCGCGCATCGATCGGGGCATCGCATCGGTGCTGACCGCGGACGCCTCGCTGCGCGTGAGGATTCCCAACCGCCTGCTGGCGACGCAGGACACCGATCAGATCCCGACGGTGGGGGATTGGGTGCTGCTGGCCGGCAACGAGATCGACCGGGTGCTCGACCGTACGAGCGCATTGACTCGGAAGGTCGCGGGGGAGCGCACCCGAGCTCAGGTGGTGGCCGCCAACGTCGACGTGGTCTTCGTCGTCGATGACGCCAGTGCAGCGCCGAAGGGTCGCCGGATCGAGCGTTATCTCGCGTTGGTCTGGGAAAGCGGCGCCGTACCGGTCGTGGTGCTCAACAAGGCCGACGCCGCGCAGGATCCGGACAGTGCCGTCGAGCATGCCCGCGCCGTGGCCCTCGGTGTCGACGTGTACGCGGTCAGCGCTCGTACCGGCGTGGGTCTCGAGTCGCTGGGGGAGCACCTGACGGCCGGTCGTACGGTCGTACTGGTTGGGCCGTCCGGCGTCGGAAAGTCCAGTCTGGTCAATGCCTTTCGCGGCGAGGACGCCATGTTCACCCAGGACGTCCGCTCGGATGGGAAGGGCCGGCACACCACCGCCCACCGCGAATTGCACTGTCTGTCATCCGGCGCGCTGCTCATCGATACGCCCGGGCTGCGCGAGGTCGGACTCTGGGCGAGCGAAGACGGACTCGAGCGCGCCTACGCCGATGTCGTGGAACTCGCGGTGCAGTGTCAGTTCCGGGACTGCGCCCATCGCACCGAACCGGGATGTGCCGTCGCGGCGGCTATCGACGCGGGGGAGCTGGACCCGGCGCGGTTCGGATCGTGGGTGAAACTGCAGCGCGAGGTCGCCCGAGTCCAAGATCGGCGTGCGGGCTGGGAGCGGGCACAAGCCGGTGCGCGACTACGCGCTCAGCAGCGCTCGTACCGCTCGGCCAAGGCCAGGAATGATCTCGACCGACCGCACCCGGCCCGCTGAGCCCCGCCGCGGTTAGGCTGCGCGGCCGTGCGGGTTCTGGTGATCGGGTCCGGCGGGCGCGAACACGCCCTGTGCATCGCGCTGGCCGAGGATCCCGCGGTGACCGTACTGTCCTGTGCCCCCGGTAATGCCGGCACGACTGCACTTGCGCCGCCACCGGTCGCTGATCCGAATCCCGACTCCAAAACCGAAATCGCCGGCGAAGCCGTCGGCGCAGCGGACCGATCGGATGTCTCGAGTCCGGAGCAGATCGCGGCACTCGCCCAGCGCTGGACTGCCGACCTGGTCGTCATCGGTCCCGAGGGTCCGCTGGTGGCCGGCGCGGCCGACGCCGTACGAGCTGTGGGAATCGCCTGCTTCGGACCGTCCCGAGCGGCCGCCGCTCTCGAAGGGTCCAAGACCTTCGCCAAGCAGGTGATGACCGCCGCCGGTGTGCCCACGGCCCAGGCCCACACCGTCACCTCGACGGGTGAACTCGAGGCGGCGCTGGACCGGTTCGGCGCGCCGTACGTCGTCAAGGACGACGGGCTGGCCGCCGGCAAGGGCGTCGTGGTCACCGACGATCGCCCCGCCGCCACGGCTCACGGCCGGGCGATCCTGCGGGCCGGACACCGCGTCGTGATCGAGGACTATCTCGACGGGCCCGAGGTCTCGTTGTTCGCGGTCACCGACGGTACGACGGTTCTTGCGCTGCAGCCGGCCCAGGACTTCAAACGAATCGGGGACGGGGACACCGGCCCGAATACTGGCGGCATGGGCGCGTACTCGCCGCTGCCCTGGGCCCCAGCCGGATTGGTAACTGAGGTCATGGCATCGGTGCTTCAGCCGACGGTCGATGAATTGCGGCGTCGGGGTACGCCGTTCGCCGGTGTGCTCTATGCCGGGCTGGCCCTGACCTCGCGTGGGGTCCGGGTGGTCGAGTTCAACGCCCGCTTCGGGGACCCCGAGACCCAGGTCGTGCTGCCGCTGCTGGCCACTCCGCTGGGGGGGCTGCTCTTGGCAGCCGCGACCGGCCGACTGGCGGAGCACGAGCCGCTGCGCTGGCACTCCGGCGCTGCCGTCACCGTCGTCATAGCCGCACCCGGTTATCCGGAGAGACCCCGGACCGGGCAGGTCGTGCACGGTGCCGATGGCCGTGAGGTTCGCCACGCGGGCACCAGCCGAGACACAACGGGACAGGTCCGATCCGTTGGCGGGCGGGTTCTTTCGGTAGTGGGCAGGGGTACTGATCTGGCATCAGCTCGTACGGCGGCCTATGCCGCCCTGGCATCGGTCGAGTTGGACGGAGGTCAGTACCGCACCGACATCGCGCTGGCCGCCGTCCAGGGCAGAATCACGCTGCCTCACCGCGGGTAGGCGGGGTCAGCCTCCGGCGCTGCCGCTTCGGGGTCGCCGCCGTCGCTACCGATGCTGGCATCGCTGCTGTCATCGGGACTGATCAGGCCGGTCGTACTGGGGTCCGAGGTCACCGGCTTGCCCCGGTCGTCCACCTGCTCGCCGGGGACGGGCTCGACCGGTTCGTCCGGCTGCTTGCTATGGCGCATCAGATACGCGGTGGCCACGTTCGTGCAGGCGACGATCGGAACCGCGATCAGCGCCCCGAAGATTCCGCCGAGCAGCAGACCGGCCGCGATCGCCAGGACGACGGCCAACGGGTGGACCTGGACCGCGCGTCCGAGCAGTAGCGGCTGCAGCACGTGGCCCTCGAACTGCATGACGACGACGATCACTCCCAGAACGATCAGGGCGATCACGAACCCGTTGGACACCAGGGCTATCAGCACGGCGACCAAGCCGGCGAGGAACGATCCGATGATCGGAATGAAGGCGCCGAGGAAGACCAGGGCGGCTAAGGGGATGGCCAACGGGACCCGCAGGATGACCAGTCCGATGCCGATGATCACCGCATCGAATAGGGCCACGGCGG
>JACCTM010000295.1 GCA_013812385.1 Geodermatophilaceae bacterium
GTGCGGGAGGCGACGATGACGACGGGGGAAGCCAGGCGCAAGGAACGCCGCCAGTGACAGACTCCCCTGCCACCGGCGATGGCAACGGACAGACCGCGACGGTGACCGTTCCGCAGTCATGTCTGGACGCAATCGAGGAATCGGAGCAGTCCCTGGACCTGCTCGACGAGGCTGTACAGGCCATCGGCGACCTCGACGCCGCCCGCCTGCAGGAGATTGTCGATGACCTGCAGGGCGCATCGGAGCGCATCCGAGACTTGGGCGATGAATGCCGGGAGTTGGCTGACGTGACCCTCGGTACGCCGAGCTCCTCTCCTACATCTTGAGCGGGTCCACCGGGCCGGCGTGATGCGTCAGCGTCGACGAGTCTCAGCTGACTGCCAGCGACGGCACAGCGCCAGCACAGACTGCCGCAGAACAGTTCTCGGTATCGGTCTCGCAAGGAGCCCGTACCGAGAGGAGCAGACATGGCTGACAACCAGGACAGCGCTGAAAACCAGGAGAATGCGACGACCGCATCCCTTCGTCGCTGGGGCCGCGCCGCCGCACTCGTGGCCGGCGGACTGGTCGCCGGTGGAATTCTCGTCGGAACCGTCACCGCGCTGGCCGCGCCTGACGACACGACCATCAACGACACGACCACCACGGCCGGCGACGATGCGGGCAGGGAAGGTCCGCGCCCCGAGGGTGGCGGGCATCACCGTCGAGATCGACGAGAGCTTCGCGGTGACCGGCGAAGAGACCCACGCGTAGTACGGCGACGCCTCACCAGGCAGCGGGCGCGTAGTCCTTGAGGAAGCAGCCGTACAGGTCATGCCCCGCTTCCCCCTGGACGATCGGGTCGTACACCCGGGCCGCTCCGTCGACGAGGTCCAACGGGGCATGGAAGCCCTCATCGGCCAGGCGCCGTCTGGTCGGGTGCGGTCGCTCGTCGGTGATCCAACCGGTGTCGACCGCGGTCATCAGGATCCGGTCGGCGCTGAGCATTTCCTGGGCGCTGGTGCGGGTCAGCATGTTCAGCGCGGCCTTGGCCATATTGGTGTGCGGATGGCCCGGTCCCTTGTACGCGCGGCCGAACTGCCCCTCCATCGCCGAGACATTGACGACGTACTTCCGCCGTGCCGGTGCGGCAGCGAGCGCCGGGCGCAGCGCACTGATCAAGATGAACGGCGCGGTGGTGTTGCACAGCTGCACCTCGAGCAGTTCCAGCGGATCGACCTCACCGATCCGCTGGGTCCAGCTGTTCACCGAGTGCAGGTCCGGTACGAGGCCGCCGGCATCGATGGCGGTCTGGGCGGCGATCCTCGCCGGCGACGCCGATCCAGCCCTCAGCGCCAGCGCGGTGACCGCGTGCGCGGTCGGATGCTCGGCCACCGAACCGACCAGCGCCGCGGGGTGGGCGTCACTTGTGTGGTCGAAGGTGAGCAGTTCGGGAAGTTGCCCCTTTGGCAGCGGCGCGGACTCAGCATCGACGAGCGGTCCGTACGAGCCGGGCGAACGTCGTACGGTCTGTGCCGCATTGTTGATAAGCACATCCAACGGTCCTTGTGCGGCAACCGATTCGGCGAGGGACATGACCTGGGCCGGGTCCCGGAGGTCGATGCCTACGACGCGCAGTCGATGCAACCAGGCAGTGCTGTCCGGCATGCTCGTGAACCGCCGTACGGCATCACGCGGGAAGCGGGTCGTGATCGTCGTGTGGGCACCGTCGCGCAGCAGCCGCAGGGCGATGTACATGCCGATCTTCGCCCGCCCGCCGGTCAGCAGGGCGCGGCGCCCACTCAGGTCGGTGCGCCCATCGCGGCGGGCTCGATTGAGCGCAGCGCAACCCGGGCAGAGCTGGTGATAGAAGGCATCGACGTCGGCGTAGCGATTCTTGCAGATGTAACAGGCGCGGGCCCGCAGCAGCGTTCCGGCACTGGTCCCAGTCACGTTCGAGGACAGCGGCAGGCCCTGGGTCTCGTCATCGATCCGTCCGGGAGCTGCGGTCGCAGTTGCCGCCGTAACCGCCTGATCGGCGGCGAGGACCGCCGCCCGGCGCTGAGCCCGTCGGGCCTCTTTGACTGTCTTGAAGAGCTTGGCCGTCGCCTGGCGTACGGCGACGGCGTCAGGATGCTCCGGGTCGGTACGGCCCAACTCGTCCACCTGCGCCAAAATCCGCAGGCAGGACTCGAGCTCGGCGGGATCGATGCTGTGCTGCCGTGCCGGCTCCTCGCTGCTGCTCACTCGGGGAATCCAACCTCACGGTCGTGCACGGCCTCGCGCCACCGCGCACGTGGGCTACTCCTGAGCAGCTCGACCGCGCGCGCTCGACTGCGCGATGGCTGGACAGATCGACGACGATCCACCAGCGGTGGTCGACCAGAGGTTTCGAGTGAAGTGGCCCATTTGACTGAACCGTCTGCAGCTGGATGCGGCTGATCTGAGCTGCAGATGGTCAGTCGATCAGAATCGGTCGCGCGCCGGGTCTCAGGAATCGACTGGTCCACCGAGGTCGCCATTCAGGTAGTGCTGCACGTTAGGAGCTACGGCGGCGATGATGTCCTCGGCCGAGGCGGTGGCCAAGGCGGGCAGCGAGATCACGTATCTGGCCATCAACAGGCCGGCCATCTGCGAGGCGACCAGCGCGGCCCGCATCCCGGCCCGATCAGGGGACAACTCGGCCGAGATGCGCTGCAAGATGTTGCGGTCCAGAAACTCTCTTAACATGGCAGCGCCGGCATCGCTGGTTGTCGCCGTCCGGATGATGGCCAACATCGGGGCCCGAGAACCAGCGTTGTCCCAGGCCGCGAACACGGCTCGGAGCAACCGCTCCCCGGCTCCGTCGATGCCTCCTCCCAGCACGTCGGCGAAGAGCGCCTCTGGATCGAACGGGAACTGCAGAGCCGCTGCGAACAGGCGGGACTTCGTACCGAAGTAGTGATGAACCAGCGCCGGATCGACGCCGGCTGCGACGGCGATCCCCCGGATCGTGGCGCCGTCGTACCCGCGCGAGGCGAATTCGGTACGGGCAGCGGACAGGATCGTGGCCCGGGTGTCCGACCCGCCGGGTCGAGGTCCGCGCGGCCGGGTTCTCAACCGCTGCGCCGCCGCAGGGTCAAGGCGCCCAATCCCAGGGCGATCACCGTTGTGCCCAACACGACGGCGAGATCGCGAACCAACGTGCCCGTGACGTCGGAATTCGCCCCGATCTCCTGCAGCCCCTCGACCGCGTACGACATCGGCAGCACATTACTGATCGCTTCCAGCCAACCGGCCATCTGATCGCGGGCGATCAACAGCCCGCACGTCAGGAACTGCGGCAACACGATGGCCGGCATGAACTGCACCGCCTGGAACTCCGAACGGGCGAATGCACTGACGAGCAGGCCCAGCGCCATCCCGAGAACGGCGTTGCTCACCGCCACGGCAACGACCCAACCCCAGGCACCCTGGGTGTCCAGGTCCAGCAGGAGGTAGGCCGTCCCGGTCGCGACCGCCGCCTGAATGGCGGCTGCAACGGCGAAGGCGATGCCGTAGCCGAGCAGCAGGTCGAGCTTGTGCATCGGCGTGCTGAGCAGGCGCTCCAAGGTGCCGGAGGTGCGTTCGCGCAGCATCGCGACGCTGGTGATCAGGAACATGATGATCAGCGGGAAGACGCCCAGGAGGGGCAGGCCGATGCTGTCGAAGACCGCGTCGTCGTCGAAGACGAAACGCAACAGAACCATCAGCAGGCTGGGGACCAGGACCAGCAGCGCGACCGTACGATGATCATGCGAAAGTTGAGTCAGTACCCGCTTCGCGGTGGCCCAGGTGATCGTCGGAGACATCAGGCCGCCTCCGCATTCTGGATCAGGCTCAGGAACATCCGGTCGAGATCGTCGGTCCCGGCGGCGTGGCGCAGGGCGTCCGGGCTGTCATCGGCGATCAGGGCGCCGTCACGCAGCAGCAGGATTCGGTCGCACCTTCCGGCCTCGTCCATCACGTGACTGGAGACCACCAGCGTCGTGCCGCCGGCGGCCAAGGAGGCGAACATGCCCCACAACTCCTCGCGCAGCACCGGATCCAGTCCGACCGTCGGCTCATCGAGGATCAACAGTTCCGGGTCGCCGAGCAAGGCACAGGCCAACGACGCGCGGGTGCGCTGTCCGCCAGACAGCGTGGCAACCAGTTGAGCTGATTGCTCTTTCAGGCCGACGTCGGCGATGGCCTTGTCAGCCGCCGTGCCGCTGGCGCCGAGCACGGCAGCGAAGTATCGGGCGTTCTCTGCGACCGTGAGATCGGAGTAGACCGACGGAGACTGAGTCACGTATCCGACGCGGTGGCGAAGTCCGGCCGACCCCGCGGCCGCACCGAGCACCCGGACCGAGCCACTGGTCACGATCTGCACGCCGACCAGGCAGCGCATCAACGTGGTCTTCCCGCTGCCGCTGGGCCCGAGCAGGCCGGTTACCGAACCCTGGCGCACCGAACAAGTCAGCCCGTTCAGGACCTCCTTCCCGCCACGGGTAACGACAAGGTCGGTGACATCGACAGCTTCCTGCATCTGACTCTGCCTTTCATCTATCGTTGAATTAGTGATTCAACGATAGATGAAATACCCGAGCCACCGCAAGACACTGCGTCGACCGAAGCGGTCAGCAGAAGCCGGGAGTCGCCCGCCAAGCGAGGTCCGCGCTCGGGATGTCGTCGCGCACGACGGTTCCTTCGATCAGCCCGTACGGGCGGTCCGCTGCGGAATAGACGACGCCCGGGTTGTCCAGTCCGAACGGGGCGAGATCGGACAGGAAGTGATGTTTGTTCGGCATCGAGAGCCGGATCTCGGCCACTGCCGGGTGCGCTTCGAGCACGGCCTGACCCATGGAGTACAGGGTTTCCTGCAGCGCGCTGCTGTAGCCGGCAGCGAACGTCGCCAGCAGCGTCGAGCGGATGCTGGCGTACGACGCTGCGTAGTCCGATATCGGCATCTCATTCGGCTCAGTGCCCCGAGTCACTGCGGTGTAACGCCAGCGGGCGGTGACCGCGGTGGCCAGGATTCGATCGTCGGTGTCAGCCAACGTTGTGTACCGATCCCGTGGGAATCCCGCGAATCCTGACTCGGTCGTCTTCAAAACCACGAGACCCGACAGACCGGAGATGACGTGCACGTCGGCACCGTCCACGGTGACGACGGTCGTACGCACCTCTGCACCGGTCCGCGAGAAGGCATGGTCATGCGGCGCGCCGCCGACAGTGATCCGATCCCAGCCGTACTCCTCGATCTCCACCCGGGCGCCGCTCAACCATTCGTACGCGCCGGCGAAATGCCGAGCGAGGCGCAGCCCGAACTCCTCGATCTCGCCGATGCCCTCACGTGCGAAGGCGTAGACGGTGTTCCTCTGGGTGTCGGTGGCCAGTACATGCGCGTTGTCGCCGTCGAGGTGCACGGCGGTGAAGTCCCCGCGCAGCGCGCAGGATACGTTCAGGTCGCGTAGGACGTGTCGAGCGCTGCTGCGGTCGACGGTCACGACCCGGACCTCGGCCTTGCCGTACTGATTGGTCCCGAGGGCGATCCCCATACGGCTCACGTCCCCCGATAGGTCGAGTAGGCGTACGGCGAGATCAGCAGTGGAACATGGTGGTGTGCACCCCCATCGGTGACGGTGAAGGTCACGGCGACTTCCGGGTAGAACGTCGGCGTTCTGGTCGCCGCGAAGTACTCAGCGGTCGCGAAGACCAGTTGGTAGTTGCCGGCGAGCAGCGGTGCCTCGGCCAGCCGGGCGCGGCCGTCGAGGTCGGTGATCGCGGCGACGGTATCCCCGGTGGGGTCGGTCAGCAACACGTTGACCCCGAGGGCCGGGAGCCCCCGCGCGGTGTCCAGGACGTGTGTCGTCACGCTCATGAGTCGCTCACCAATTTCTCCACCCTTAGCCGGGTGATCTCCGCGAGCTGGCGAGTGACTTCGACTCGCTCACTCGCCTCGTCGTTGTCCAGCCGTCGTCGTAGCTCCGCGAGCATCTCGGCCGGGCTGCGACCGGCCGCCCGGATCAGGTACACGTGGTCGAAGCGCGCCTCATACGCACGGTTGCCGTCGGCCAGCGCGGTACGCACCTCGTCCTGCGCCGTGTCCATCGCGGCCTGCTCGGCCCGGGAGGATCGGGCCTCGACGGACTCCCCGTCCACCCGCTCCCCGATCCGCGGGTGGGCCGCCAGGGCCTGTGCGACGTCTGCCCAGTCCAGTTCGCGCGTGACCGCTTCGGCGGTGGCCGCAAGGTCGGCCGCACCCGGGTAAGGACGCCCGGCGGCCACCTCGCGGACGAAGCGGTCCGCGGCGTTGCAGGCGCGCAGGTGAACGTGTAGCTGATCTGCGGGCAGGTCGTTGAACCAGTCCAGTGAATGCTCGGTCACGGTGAGAGGATGCCAGCCCAGCGCCGCGCGCATGGATTTTCCGGGAGAGGTGGGGTCATGGCAGTCGAGGTCTCCGTCGTCGGGCCGGACGTACCCAGATCGGAGGAGGTGCTCACCCCCGAGGCCCTGGCCTTTGTCGCCGAGCTCCAACAGCGCTTTGGAGAGCGTCGCGAGCAGCTCCTCACTGCGCGCGCAGTACGGCGTGAACACATTGCGGCCACGGGTCAGCTCGATTTCCTGCCCGAGACGACCGACGTACGGGCCGGGAACTGGACGGTTCCAGCGCCGCCCGCGGACCTGACTGATCGTCGCGTCGAGATCACCGGGCCGACCGAGCCCAAGATGGCGATCAACGCGCTCAACTGTGGTGCGCAAGTCTGGCTGGCCGACCTCGAGGACGCGAATACTCCACACTGGCGCAATGTGGTTGGCGGACAAGTGGTTCTGGCCGACGCCGTACGACGGTGCCTGGGCTTCGACACCGCCGACGGGCGCACCTATCGGCTGCGCACGGACCGGCCGCTGCCGGTGATCGTTCCACGACCACTTGGGTGGCATCTGCCCGAACGGCACCTGCTCGTCGACGGACAATCGTCGGTCGGCGCCCTGGTGGACGCCGGGCTGTACCTCTTCCACAATGCCGCCGAGCTGCTCTCGCGGGGCAGTGGGCCCTACTTCTACCTGCCGAAACTGGAGGGCCACCTCGAGGCCCGGCTCTGGGCCGAGGTGTTCACTGCGGCCGAGGAATCGCTGGGGATCCCGCACGGCAGCATCCGGGTAACGATGCTGATCGAGACGATCACGGCAGCCTTCGAGATGGAGGAGATGCTCTACGAGTTGCGCGACCACGCCACCGGGCTGAACGCGGGACGCTGGGACTACCTGTTCAGCGTGATCAAGAACTTTCGCGACGCCGGCGCATCGTACGTCCTGCCGGATCGTTCCGCCGTCACGATGGCCGCGCCGATGATGCGCGCATACACCGACCAACTGGTCTCGGTCTGTCACCGGCGCGGAGCCATGGCGATCGGCGGAATGGCGGCGCTGATCCCGAGCCGCCGCGACCCCGAAGCGAACGAGCGTGCCCTGGCCGGCGTGCGGGCAGACAAGGAACGCGAGGCCGGGGACGGATTCGATGGCTCCTGGGTGGCCCACCCGGATCTGGTCTCGATCTGCCAGGAGGTGTTCGACGCGCATCTCGACGGCGCCCCCAATCAGCTCACCCGGCTTCGCGACGACGTCTCGGTCACTGCCGAGCAGTTGCTGGACGTCGGCTCGGTGCCCGGCAGACGTACCGAGGCCGGTCTGCGAGCCAACATCGAGGTGGCAATCCGGTATCTCACTGCCTGGCTCGGCGGAAACGGCGCGGTCGGCATCCACGGGTTGATGGAGGATGCGGCGACCGCGGAGATCTCGCGCTCTCAGGTGTGGCAGTGGATCGCCGCCGGTGTTGACTTGGATGTGGTCGAGTCGGACGCCTCGGATCACCGGGCCGGCGACACGGTGACCCGTGAGCTGGTCAGACGCGTGGCCGACGAGGAGCTGACCAAGATCCTGGCCGAACCCGACGTGGACACCGATGCCCTACGCCGGGCGCATGGGCTGTTCGCTGAGGTGGCCCTGGCCGAGGACTTCCCGGAGTTCCTCACCCTGCCCGCCTACGACCTGATCGATTGATCGGTGACCGATCCAGGGCTGGGCCCGCGCTCACCTCGGCTGTCGCCGGCCGTCCTCGCCTCGGTGGAAGATGCGCTGCGGCCGGTCGACCACCGGCGTCAACGCGAATATCCCGGCGACGGCACCAAGCGTCAGCCGATACATACCGTGTACGTGCCCGTGGACCGCGTCGAGACCGGACTCGCGGCGGCATGGGGTGGCGCGGCACTGGCCGCCTTGGACCAACACGCCGCCGATTCGTCCACCTTGGCCGCCGTGCTGGGCCTGACGCCGGCGTTGCTGGACGAGGTGTGGCCGCTGGTCCGGTCCAAGCTGGAGCGGGAGCCGATCGAGGACCTCCGAGTCGATGCCGAGGACGGCTACCGGGCGGCCCCGGAGGCGGAGGATGCCGACGTCCTGGCTGCCGCCGCGACCGTTGCAGCCGACGTACGGGCCGGCTGTGCTCCGCCGTTCCTCGGGTTACGAGCCAAGTGCCTGGAGGGACCGGTACGAGCTCGCGGGCTCCGGTCGCTGGACCTGTTCCTCGGTGGGCTGGTCTCCGGGGTTGGCGGCCCGTCGGGTCTGGACGGGATCGATCTGCGCATCACGCTGCCCAAGATCACCGACGTGGCGCAGGTGGAGGCGATGACCACCGTGCTGCAGAGGCTGGAGTCCGCGTACGGCTTCCCGGAGGGGCGCCTCGGACTGGAGTTGCAGGTGGAGAGCCCGCAGGCCGTCCTCGGTGCCGACGGCCGCTCACCCGTGGCCCCAATGGTCCATGCGGCTGGGTCCCGGTGCCGCGGTCTGCACTACGGCACCTACGATTACAGCGCGTCGTTGGGAATCGCTGCGGCACATCAGGCTTCGGATCATCCTGCCGCAGATCACGCAAAGTCGACGATGCAGGTCGCGGTCGCCGGCACCCGTGCCGACGCGGTGGACGGGTCGACGAACATCCTGCCGGTCGGCTCGCGCGATCAGGTTCATGCCGCGTGGCGGTTGCACGCAGGACTGGTCCGTCGCGCACTGGAACGTGGCTTCTATCAGGGCTGGGATCTCCATCCGGCCCAGCTGGTGACCCGGTACGTCGCGACGTACGCCTTCTTCCGCCAGGCCATGCCCGCGGCCGCGACCCGACTCCGAGCCTATGTTGCCCAGGTTGATGGCGGAGTGCTCGACGAGCCGGCGACAGCCAAGGCACTCGCCTCGGTGCTGATCCGCGGTCTGGACTGCGGCGCACTGTCGATCACCGAGATCAGCGCGGCGACCGAGTTGGACCGCGCCGCCCTGGACATCCTGGCCGGCCGGCCCCTCTGAGCCCACCTGCCCGTGATCTTGACCTTATGGTGGTTTCGGGCCAACTTCCACGGCGTGTCGCCGCAATAAGGTCAAGATCACGGGGAGTTCCGACCAACTCAGCGGCGCCAGAAGTCGAAGCGGTCCCTACCTGGACGGAAACCCGCGGCCTCGGCAACGTCCATGGCCACCTCGAAGCCCTCCCCGACTCGGTTGGGCGTATGGGCATCACTGCCGAAGGACACCGCGTCGCCGCCCTCGTCGTGCCACCAGCGCAGAGCCACCGCAGAGACCAGCGGACTCGCGGTGTTGATCTCCAGAACCCGACCCGATCCCGCCAAGGCGCGGAAGACCGAGCGGTACTCCCCCTCGACCTTTACGTCCTCGTACGGACCGGCCGCGCTGGGCCAGAAGCGACGGGGGTAGTCGAAATGTGCCAACACTTCGAAGACGTCGCTGCTCTCGATCATGCGTAGCAGCTCGGCGCAGTAGTCCCGTACGACGCTGTAGGCCGACTTTCCGGACAGGAACCAGCCGACTCCGACCAGCAGGCCGTCTCGCGGCAATGAGTGCAGCGAGCCGAGGACCCGATCGAAGGTCGCCTGCTGGAGCAGGTCTGCAACGCTGCCGGAGAACAGGTGTGGCTCACCGGCCTCGATGCCGGACCAGATGCGCAGGTCCCGGAACCGCTCGCGACACTCCTGGATGGAGGCGCTGTACCCCTCGACGTCCAGCGGCTGGATCCCGCCCCTGGCGCGTGCCTCGGGGACGTCGTTCATGGGCATGTCGCGTTCGCCCCAAGCGGTGAAGTCGACGTGTTCGGTGAACGCGACGGCGGGAAGCCCCACGGAGACGGCCTGTTCGCATGCCCGGATCATCGACGACCGAGACCGGGTGTCCCACGAGAACTGGGTGTGGATGTGGTTGTCGGCCGGCAGCATCAAGCTCGATTGTCCACCAAGGTCGCCTGTGGACGGGGTGCGCCACCGTCAGTGCTAGTGCCTACTGTCGGGCCATGCCTTTTCCGAGTGCGCTCGACCGCGAGCCCAGCACTGCCGGCCCCGGCTTGGTCGACGAAGCCCTCGCCGTCCTTCGCAAGCTCACCGGCAACCCCGGTGCAGATTTCCGCGAGGGTCAGGATGTCGCCATCGCAGCCCTGGTCGAGGGTCGTCAGCGTGCACTGGTGGTGCAGCGGACGGGATGGGGCAAGTCCGCCGTCTACTTCGTCGCCACCGCACTGCTGCGCGCTCGAGGCGGTGGCCCCACGCTGCTGG
>JACCTM010000333.1 GCA_013812385.1 Geodermatophilaceae bacterium
GTTCCCCGCCGCCTGCGCGGCCTGATCAATGGCGACCTGCAGGAGGTGCTTGGCCTGGTCGTAGGCGCGGCGTTCCTCCTCGGCGTGGCGTAGCTCCCGGCCCGCGGCCAGCGGGTCGACGGGTTCCCCGGCCGTCGTGGCGGTGACGATCCTCGCGGCGGCGGTGTAGGCGTCCAATGCTGCCGGGGGCGCAAGGTCGAGAGCCGTGACCTGCCGGTAGATGCGGTGCGCCTCCATCACGTCGGTGGGCAGTGTCCACCCGCCCGCCTCGGCGCTGTCGATCAGGTTCGTGAGTGTGTTGATCTGTGCGCGGCTCATCGGGGGGCGTCCTCTCGGTCGGTCGGATCTAGGTGGGTCATGCGGATCTCCTTCGTGGTGGCGGATGCGAACTCGACGGCGCCGAGACTCGTTGCTAGGCGGTCGATCAGGCGGGCTTCGGCCTGCTCGGCGGCGACCCGGACTTCGACGGGCTCACTGGTGGCCATCAGCAGTTCCTCTCTGTCGGAAGGTTGCTGGAGGTGAAGGTCAGGGCTCGCTGAACGGGCACGTCGGCCCGTGAAGGTCAGGCTCCACCGGGTAACAGCGGACCAACTCGCCATCCTGGGCGTAGGCGGAGTAGTACGGCAGCACCGTGCCGCAGTAGTCGCAGGCGCCCATCCCGTCCGGCGTCATGCACTCGTCGTCTGGCGCTGGGCCGTGCTCGGTCTGCTGGTCGCGGTTCATCGGGTTCTCCTCCGGTAGTCGGGGCCCCCGGGTATCGGGTGGCCGGTCATCGCATCGAGGGCACTGCCGATCGGCCGCTGCTCGTGATTCATCGGAGGAACTCCTCGCGCAACCGGTTCACGTAGGACTCCGGCCGGTCGTGCTGTCTCAGCCAGTCGGCCGCCATAGCGGCCAGCAGTTCGGCGAGGTTGACCGGGTCATCGGTGTTCGCCAGAAGGCACTCGATGGCTTCGGTGTCGCCGCGTAGGTGCGCGTCCAAGAGCGCGACGGCATCGAGCAGCGAGTCACGGGAAAATCCGGTGCCGGTGACCCTCATGGCCGGTTCTCCTCGGCGGCCAGCTCAGCCACGGCGTCCCGGCGGACCGCGTCGTAGCAGCGCCTACACATGCCTCCACGGCGCGGCACCGGGGCCTGGCACCGATTGCACCCGTGCCGGCCGTCGGCGACTGCCGGACTTTCGTCTCCGGGTTCGGCCTGAGCGTCTACCCCTTCCGGATGAACCGGCCGAAGCGGCTGAACCGGCTGAACCGGCCCGGATTGGGCCACTTGGGCCGCTTGGGCCGCTTGGGCCGCTTGCTTAGGGAGGGGTAGGTTCATCCGGCCCCACGCTCGGGACAAACCCGAGCTGGTGTAGCCGCGGGGTCCGTCGCTGTTCGGCCGGGTGGAGTTCACCAGGTAGCTCTGGGCCAGCATCCGGCCGAACCGATGCGCGGTGAGCGACTTGCCAACGGTCCCTCGACACCCCACACGTCCGGGTGCGCGGAGACCAGCAGCTTGAGCAGCGCGACGGTCGGCATGAACGTCTCTCCGGGTGGCCAGACCTCGGCAAGATGCTTGAGCAGCAGCACCGCGGGGCGTTCAGTGACAAGTCCATCCTGACGATCCATCTCTTGCTGCTCCTTGTCCTGAATGGCCAGGGCGTCGATCGCGGCCGGCCAGCGGCCTCCGGCCAGTTCGGCGACCCGCCGAAGCGGGAACCACTTCTCGCGGTACCGGCCGACGATCCCGGCTGGCAGCGGCGGCCGCGTCACCTTCATCTGGTCGCGGATCTGGCCGGCCCAGGTTTCGATCCGCTCGGCAAGTGCGGCGGCGTCGTCCTCGATCAGTTCCCAGTCGGACTCCTCCACAGCGCCATCGAGGTCGGGCCAGAGCACGATCCGAATGGCTCGGGTCCGGGTGTCGTCGGGAAGCCTGGGGTTGTTACCCGCCATCGCCACCGGGGCGAACGTCGGCATATCCCGGGTCTCCCACTGCCCGCCCTGACCTGGTACGAGGACAGGGCGGGTCGCACCTACCTTGTAACCGCTGTTGAGCACCGCGAGCAGGTCACCGATCCCGTCCTTGCTCGGGTCCAAGGATCGGTCGGCCTCGTCGATGAGGATGGTGCGTTGACGCTGGTCAAGCATCCGAGTGAGTAGCGCCGGTGAGGACAATGTGGCGATCTGCACCGCGTCCAGGCAGAGCCTTTGCAGGTGCTCCAGGCAGGTTGTCTTACCTGAGCCGGGCATCGGCGAGTCCAGCAGCAGGCGGGGCGTGGTGTAGGTCTGTTGGGCCACGTGGGTATGCACGGCCCAGATCGCGAGCACATCGAGGTCTCCGGGTGAGATTGTGATGACGAACCG
>JACCTM010000345.1 GCA_013812385.1 Geodermatophilaceae bacterium
TATCTGGTCGTGGCCGCCGACAAGGGGACGGCCACCTTCTCCGACATCGCCAACGAGGTGGCCATCTCGTACGGGTTCTGGCTCGGCGATGCGTTCGCCTCCGGCGGCTCGGTCGGCTATGACCACAAGGCGATGGGGATCACCGCCCGGGGTGCCTGGGAGTCGGTGAAGCGGCACTTCCGAGAGATGGAGCAGGACACCCAGACTCAGGACTTCACCGTTGTCGGCGTCGGCGACATGTCCGGCGACGTCTTCGGTAACGGCATGCTGCTCTCCGAGCACATCCGGCTCCTCGCAGCCTTCGACCACCGGCACATCTTCCTCGACCCCACGCCGGATGCCGCCAACTCCTATGTCGAGCGCCGGCGCTTGTTCGACCTGCCTCGCTCGAGTTGGGCCGACTACGACGCCAGGCTGATCAGCGAAGGCGGTGGGGTGTGGCCGCGGACGGCGAAATCCATCCCGATCCCGGCGCAGATCCGAGCGGCGCTGGGCATCGAGTCCGATCCCGGCGTCCAGCCAGGCGAGGACGGCGCCAGCGAGGCGGCCCACTCGATGACCCCGGCCGAACTGATGAAGGCGATCCTGCTCGCCCCGGCGGATCTGCTGTGGAACGGCGGCATCGGTACCTACGTCAAGGCCTCCACCGAGAACCATCTCGACGTCGGCGATCGCGCCAATGACGCGATCCGGGTGGACGGATCGGCGGTGCGCTGCAAGGTGGTCGGTGAGGGCGGCAACCTGGGTTGTACGCAGTTGGGTCGGATCGAGTACGCGCTGGCCGGCGGCCGGATCAACACCGATGCGATCGACAACTCCGCCGGCGTGGACACCTCTGACCACGAGGTCAACATCAAGATCCTGCTCAACCGGGTACGCGACGACGGCCTGATCGACGACGCCGGACGCAGCGCACTGCTCGCCGAGATGACCGATGAGGTTGGCGCGCTAGTCCTGGCCGACAACTACAACCAGAACGCCGCGCTGGCCAACGAGGCGATCTATTCCGCGCAGATGCTCGACGTCGATCAGCGCTACATGCGCCACCTGGCCCGCCAAGGCAGACTGAACCGCACCATCGAGTTCCTGCCGTCCGAGCGCATCCTGTCCGAACGCTTCCGTGATGGCGTCGGACTGACCGGCCCGGAACTGTCAGTGTTATTGGCCTACAGCAAGATCGAGCTCGCGGATGTGTTGGTGGACTCGAGGCTTCCCGACGACGAGGCCGTGCATCACGTCCTCTATGACTACTTCCCGACCCGATTGCGGGACCACTACCGCGAGCAGATGGACGACCACCCCCTACGCCGGGAGATCGTGACGACCGGACTGGTCAACACGACGGTGAACATCGCTGGGATCACCGGCGTTTTCCGGCTCCAGGAGGAGTCCGGTGCCGCGCTCGATGACTTGGTCCGGGCCCATGTCGCGTCCTGCGCGATCTTCGGCGTGCAGGACGTCTGGGCTCAGGCGGCGGCATTGGACAACGTCGTACCGGCCTCGGTCCAGGCCACGATGCGCCTGGAGGCAACTCGGCTTGCCGAGCGCTCGACCCGGTGGCTCCTGCTGCACGCCGCCCAGCCGGTCGACATCAGCGAGGAGGTGTCCCGGTATCGCGAAGGCGCGGCGGCGGTGATCGCGATGCTGCCCCAGCAAATGGGCGGCAACGACGTACAAGCGTACAGCGATCGACGTACCGAACTGGAGTCGGACGGGGTGCCGGCCGATCAAGCCGCTCGGATCGCCACGTTCCCCAAAGCGATTGCCGCACTGGACATCGTCAAGGTGGCGACCGAGCACCGGCACACGTTGCGGGAGGTTGGCGAGGTCTATCACTTCCTTGCGGAGGAACTCGCTCTGTCCGCGATGTTGGAACGGATCATCGCCCTTCCCCGCGGCGGTCGTTGGCAGGCGATTGCCCGAGCCACCCTGCGCGACGACTTCAACGCATTGCACGCCGAGCTCACCGCCGACGTACTGCAGTGCGGTGCCGACGGTGATGACGCCAAAGCCCGCTTCGAGGACTGGAAGACTCGTACCGCTGACTCGCAGCGTCGCGCGGTCGCCATGCTCGGCGACATCGGCAGCGGGGACGCCCAGGATCTGGCCACGCTCGTCGTCGCCGTACGGGTGCTGCGCGGAATGCTCGCCCAGAGCTGAGCGCCGACGCGAGGGCAATGTGACCGAGCCCGCCGGTCTTCGTCTCCGCAAGAAAGCGCGAGCGGTTCCTCGTCACACGCTGGCTCACACGCCGGTGCCGGATGGTCCATGTCACGGCACGTGAATGCGGCCGGCACACCACATGGATGGAGGGACGACATGCCACTTATCAACGTAAAGGTGATCGAAGGGGTATTCACCGAGGCGCAGAAGGCCGAGATGGTGCGGACGCTCACCGATGCGATGGTCAGGATCGAGGGCGAGAACATGCGCCCGGTGACCTGGGTCCTCGTTGAGGACGTCAAGAGCGGCGCCTGGGGTATCGGCGGGAACCCGCTGACGACCGCTGACGTGAAGGCCCTGGCCGCGGGCGTGCC
>JACCTM010000337.1 GCA_013812385.1 Geodermatophilaceae bacterium
GCGATTCCGAACTCGGCTGCCGCCAGCGCGTACCGGTCCGCCTTGTCTTTCTTGAGCACGTTGATCGTGTGCTTGTGCTGTGCCAAGGAGGTCTCGTGTTGTTCACGGGCCTCGGACACGAGCCGGCGCAGGTCCGCCTTGCTGTGCCGGGCGCTGAAGCTCAGGCGCAGCAGCAACGGATTACGCGGGTGGTCGGCTTCCAACGGAGAGGCCAGCCACGCGGCGAAAGCGCGCTTTCCGGCGGCGCTGATCGTGTAGGCGAGTGAGGCCCTGGAGCCCGGCTTGCCGGCTCGTACGTACCCGCGACCGGCCATCACGGGCAGTTCGCGATAGACCTGGCTGCGGGTCAGCGTCCACAACGGCCCGAACCGCTGACCGGCCAGGGTCACCAGCTGACCGCCCGTCAGGGGACCGTCGTGCAGCAGGCCCAGCAGCGCTGCTGACGTACTGTTCAGGCCCCCGGTCATTCACCGACCCTAGTCAAGATCGGGTACGGAGCGTAAGAACACCAAGCTAAGCGGTCATCGGCAGAGGCGAACGTCGAACTCTGCGACCGCCGGACCAGCCGATGAGGGGACGTGCATGCGTAGGAGTAGCCAGTTCGCCGCTGCCGCGACCTGTTTCGGCCTCCTATTGGCCGGCTGCACCAGCGACGGCGACGCCGAGTCGGCGCGTCCCACTGTGGCACCCAGTTCCTCCAAGCCCGATGCCGCCCTGACCCTGATCGCGGACGCCGACCCCGCCGCGGCGGCGATTTCCACCAGCCGCGCCCTGTACGACAGCTCCGACGTCGTCGTCCTTGCCGCCCCGGACGACCAGCTGGCGATCACGCTCGGGGCAAGTGCCGCCGTGGCTCTCGGCGTACCAATGTTGCTGTCGATCCCGGGGGGGCAACCGGCCGACCCACTCGGCAGCGAGTTCGATCGCCTGGGGGTCACTCACGTCCTTGCTGTCGGCGGGGATGCCGCGCAAGACCTTTCCGCTGGCGCCGAGCTGCAGATCCTGACAGTGGCCGCGGACTCCGCTGCGCTCGCCGAGGTCATCGGCATCGAACTCGGCCAAGCCGAACCGGTCGCACCTGAAGGCATCGCCGCCGCCCTCGCGGCCCTCGACCCGGCTGCGCCGGTCGCGCTGCTGCCCACCGGCGCAGCCGCCCCGGAGCCCAGTCAGGACGCTGACCCCGACGACGTGGCACTGCCGGAGGTGACTCGACCCGAAGCGGTGACCGGAACGCTCGTTCTTGCCACGACGACGCCAGAGTCGTTGCCCGGGATTGCCACCGCGCGAGCGGCCGGTGTCGAGGTCCAGGTGGTCGGACCTGACCAGCTCGACCCCCGATCCTCCAGCGAGGCGATCAGCACGTTGAGCGAAACCAAGCCCGATGCGGTCATCGCGCTCGGCACTGGATACGGCGCACAGCAGGGTCTGGACTGGAAGCTCGCGACGGCGGCGACCGGAGCACAGCTACCCGGCGGCGGTCAGTTGCTCTTCCAGGAGCGCATGTTCGTGGCGCTCTATGGCTACACCGAAGGCGGGGCGCTGGGGGTCCTCGGTGAGCAGGACGCGGGTGGCGCGGTGCAGCGGGCGATCGAGACCGCGGCGGAGTACGACGATCTGGTGTCAACCCAAGTCGTCCCGGCCTTCGAGATCATCGCAACTGTTGCCTCAGAGTTCCCCGGACTCGACGGCAACTACTCGTCGGAAGCCGACATTTCGCAGTTACAGCCGTGGGTGGATGCCGCCGGAGCTGCTGGGATCTACGTCGTGCTCGACCTGCAGCCGGGTCGCACCGACTTCTTGACCCAGGCGATGGCCTACGAGCCGCTGCTTCGCTTGCCGCATGTGGGTCTGGCCCTCGACCCGGAATGGCGCCTGCTGCCCAACCAGGTCCACCTTGACCAGATCGGTTTCGTGTCGATCGAGGAGGTCAACGCGGTCGTCACGTGGCTGGCCGACCTGACTCGAGCAAACGCCCTGCCGCAGAAAATGCTTGTCCTGCACCAGTTCCAGTTGGGGATGATCCCGGACCGGGAACTGCTCGACACCACCCGCGAGGAGCTGGGAATCCTCATCCATGTCGATGGAAACGGCGACCAGGGATCCAAGCAGGCGACGTGGGCCGTGCTGCACGAGGACCCCCCCGCCAACGTCTACTGGGGATGGAAGAACTTCGTCGACGAAGACTCGCCGATGCTCACACCCGAGCAGACGATCGACCAGGCCCTTCCGACACCGGAGCTGATCACCTACCAGTGAGCGTGTGTTCGGCGACGCGCCCCTCAGGTGCAGACCAACAGGCCGGAGTCCTGCTTGCTGATCAGCACATGCAGGGCAGCGTCGTCGATGCGGGCAGTGAAGCTCGGATCGCTTGCGGCGCGCGCGATCAGGGCAGAGGTCATCGGCTCTGCGTCGTCGCCGTCGACGGTGAGGACGAGGTCGCCCCCGGCAGCGACAAAGGCGACGGCGCGCTGGCCGGTCGGTACGTCGGCCACCGCAGCCGCATTGCCGAGGTCGTCGGAGACCACGACGCCGGTGAAGCCCAGTCGATCCCGCAGCAGGCCGCCGATCACCGCAGGCGAGAATGCCGCGATGTTGTCCGGGTCCAGTTCCGGATAGGACGCCGAGGACATCATTACCGCGGTTGCTCCGGCTTGGATGCCCGCCGCGAACGGCTGCAGCGCAGCGTCATCCACCGTGGTCTGCTCGTCCACGGCTTGGTCGGAGGTGTCGGTGTTCGCGGTCACCCGGCCCAGACCGGGGAAGTGCTTGACGGTGGCGTCCACCCCGGCACCCTGCAGCGCGATGACAACCGTGTTCACCGCCGTGCCGACTGCCTGCGGGTCGTCGCCGTACTGCCGATCCGAGGCTCCGATCGGTGGGTTCGTGGCCGCCGTACCGGCGGGGACGGTGTCGGCGACCGGGGCCAGGTTGAGCGTGATGCCGGAAGCGGCCAACTCGCCGGCCCAGACAGCGGTTTGGCTGGCCAGCTCTACTGTGCTCAGCCGGCCCTGCTCGAGTCCGACGGGGATCGCGGTGAAGCCGGGCCCGGTGAGCGTCTGCACCAGCCCGCCCTCCTGATCTGCGGCTACGTGCAAAAAGGCACCCGTCGTGCTGATCGCCTGCAACTGCAACGTGGTCACCGCCGTACCGACAGCTTCTGCCCCGGTGCTGCTGCGTCCGGCCAGGAAGACGCCGCCCACGGCGTATGGGATCAGCTGGGCGTAGCCCCCGACGGGATCGTTCGCCGGCAATCCGACCATGAGCAGCTGGCCGACCCGTTGATTCAGATTCATCCTGCCCAGCGCCGAACGGGCACAGGCATCCGGTGCTGCAGTCGGCGCCGGCCGCACGGTGGCCGAGGTCAACGGGCGAGTAAAGGTGGCCGCAGCTGTGCTTCCCGGAGACTGCTCGGTCTGGTCGCTACCCGAACATGCAGTGAGGCCAACCAGCAAGACGGTAAGGCCGACTGCGCGCCACGAGCACTTCGACGCGAGCCGCCCGATCACGGAGTCATCGTCACATTCGAAGTCCGTCCATCAAATTCCGCGGGGCCAGGGACCTGGTACCAAGCGCCCCTCCCAGGCGCCGCAGACCGGACTCAGGCGGCGTACCGGTCGCGTTCGACGACGAACAGGCCGGTCGCGGTGTTGGATTCGATGAACTCCGGCAACAGCGGCACCCGGACGGTCACCGTGACGCAGACGATGAACTCCTCGCCGGGGAACAGGCCCGGGACGTAACTGCCCGCGGCCTCGCATCCGGTACCGGCCGGGGCATAGGCGACCCGTAGGTCCTGCAGGTTCACCGACTGGGCCTCGACGGCGAGCTCGGCGGCTCGTTGCGCGCGGGCCATCCCGAGTTCCGGGTCGGGCGCCGATCCGATCGCCCGACCGGCCTCACGTGCTGCTTCGGTGGAAGCGAAGATGCCGCGTTGTACGGCACTGAACCCGACGATCAGGTAGGTCATCGGGATGAACACCAGCACCGAGATGAACACGAACTCGACGATCGCCGAGCCGCGATCCCGCTGACCCTTGCGCACCAAAGTCATACTGCGGGTCAGGGACCGTTGGAACGCAGCCATCACTGACCTTCCTTGATCGCCCGGCCGGTGGCATTGACCGGCAGAAGATCACCGAGGGCGCCGAACAGCGCAGGGACTGCACCGGTGCACTGCACCACCACCAGCACCAGGCCGGTGGAGTCCCTTTCCTCGCTCGACGAGCAGCTCAGCCCGTCCGCTGTGGACCCACCGAGCGCGTTACCAACGATGTCGAGGGTTCGCGGCGCGCCTGCCCCGGAATCCACGTCGGCATTAGCGGCGTACCGCGCACCTTCCTGCGCGCTGGCCGCGACGACATTGCGGACGTGCACGTAGACGGCTACCTGCAGTACGGCCAGCAGCAATCCCATCACGAGCGCGGAGATCAGCACGAACTCGACGACCGCGGCACCGTCATCGCCACGGTGACGAACCCGCAGCCGACCGATCACTGCTGGGAGGTGACGCTGTCCAACGCCGTCTGGATCGCCTCGACGATCGCCTCGCGGAACGGGATCAGGATGGCCAGCACGAGGGCGGCGGTCATCACGGTGATCATCACCCAGCCGGGTACGTCACCGCGTTCCCGATCCGGACCGCGCAAGCGCGCCACCCGCGTTGCCCACCACACAAGGGTGGCGGTCACCAGCATGCCGGCGCGGACACCGATCCATGGACTCCGAACGATCATCTTCTTACTTCCTCTCGACAAGTCGTGCATGTCCGTCAACCCGCCAGCGACACGATGCTGATGAGGCCAGGAAACAACGCGAACAGGACCGTGACCGGAAGCACCAAAAAGACCACCGGCACAACAAGCGCGCATACGGTACTCTCCTGGCATGCGTCCTGTTATCTACGCCCGGCAGTCCCTCGACCGATCCGGGGAGGCCCTAGCGGTCAGTCGTCAGCTCTCCGATTGCCGCTCCCTGGTGGAGCGCAACGGCTGGGAGACAGCGGCCGAGTACGTCGACAACGATGTCTCGGCCAGCGACGGCAAGCCTCGTGCTGAGTGGTCGCGATTGCTCACCGACTTCTCGGCGGGGAGATTCGACACGGTCGTGTGCTGGCACACCGACAGGCTTTACCGACGCCTGATCGATCTTGTGAGCCTGATCGAACTAGCCGAGCGGCAGGC
>JACCTM010000363.1 GCA_013812385.1 Geodermatophilaceae bacterium
CATCTCCGCCATCGACATCGACGGCATAGCGCAGGACCGCGATGACGAAGGGAACGATGGAGATCACCGACCATGGCGAGTCGTTGAGCTCGCGGATCTCGAAAGACCACAGGCTGTAGGACGTGACGACACCGGCGGCGGCCAGAGTCCAGACAAAGCGCAGGTAGCTCGGCGTGTAGCTGCTCAAGATGCGCCTGGTGAGGACCCCGGTCTTCTCCGAGAGGCGGATCTCGGCATATCGCTTGCCGGCCACCATGAACAGCGATCCGAAGCCGGCGCACATGAGGAACCACTGCGACAGTGGGATCTGGGCCGCGGCGC
Organism: Geodermatophilaceae bacterium; assembly: GCA_013812385.1. GTDB lineage: Bacteria > Actinomycetota > Actinomycetes > Mycobacteriales > Geodermatophilaceae > JACCQS01. The sequence goes on from JACCTM010000363.1 coordinate 322, forward strand.
CACCGGCTACGGCGCGCAGGAGGAAGCCCGAAGCAACGATGCACAAGTCGAGCACCGGCTGGTGCTTCAGTCCGAAACAGTAGGCAAGCTGGACCGCTTCGTAGACCGCGACGACGACGAGTAGCTCGACGGTGGCCAGCAGGCTCAGGCCGAGCGCGGCGAGCAGCAGGAGCGCGGCGACGCTCAATGCCAACGGAAGCGGAACGGCTCCAGCGGCTATCGGTCGGTGGCGTTTGGTGGGATGCGTACGGTCGGCCTCGACATCTCGTACGTCGTTGACGAGATAGATCCCCGACGCGGCGAGGCAGAATGCGAGAAACGCCACGGCGGTATTGAGCAGGACACCAGAGTCGAGCAGGACGCCTCCGGCCACCGGCGCGGCACCGACCAGGACGTTCTTGAGCCACTGGCGAGGCCGGATCGAACCGATCAGTCCCGGCAACAGCCGCTGCGACGAGGTCGGCTGAGCATTCGGGGCATCAACGCTCACGGTGCCACCGTCTCACGTTCGGGTCCGTCGCATCGAGACCGCCACAGCCCAGCCAACCATGACGCCAATGGCCACGTCGGAGGGAAAGTGCACGCCGAGAACCAGGCGGGAGCCGGCCATCGTCGCGACCACGCTCCCGGGAGCGACCCGGCCAACGGCGAGCAGAGGACCGAAGGCCACCGCGGCCGCAGTCGTCGAGGCGACGTGCGCGGACGGGAAACTCAGCCGACTAGGAGTGCTGACGAGGACCTGGATCCGCACATCGTCGGGTCGAGGACGGCGGACGACCCGCTTGATGAGCACCGCAGCCGCGTGGGCGGTGAGCACCGATTGGGTGGCGCGAACCCATTCACGGCGCCGGTGCCCACGCGAGGCCGCGATCCCGGTGGCCCCCACCGCCAACCAACCCAGGGCATGTTCGCCGACGTGGGACAGGACGCGAGCGCCCGCGATTGCGCGAGGAGCAGCCAGACTCCGCTGGATGGCGTACAGCCCAGACGTTTCGGCTCGACGCAGGCTAGTCAGAAGGCGGCCCCTGCCAGCCCATGACCGTCACCGAGTCACGAGTCAGGTCGTAGGCGGCGACGTCGTACGGGCGGTCCACGCGGTAGACGGAGAACGACTGGATATCGGGTGCCCCCTGGATCTCGGCGATGACTTTGGTGATCGAGGCTTCTCGCAGAGCCGCGGCATAGAGGCCGCCCCGTTGCAGGACCCAGGTGTTCTCGTAGAGGCCGTCCACCCCCAGCCCCCAGACGACGGCGTACTCGATCGGCTCGGCGATCCCGCTGCTGATTCGCGGCTGCCGCTGACAGGGAAAGAGAAAGGCAATCGGCCAAGCGACCCCGACGGCGGCGTCTTCGGGCAGATAGGACTGCAGCGTGGTCATCTGCTGGACGGTGGGACCGGTGAAGGCCAACCAGCCGCCGACTCCGCCGGAGACATCGCGGGCCACGAGGCGAACCAGCTCTCCCTCATCGAAGTCGAGCTCGAAGGACCGCCAGAAGGGCGCGTCGACCTCGTCGGTGATTTCCTGCTCCGCGCGGACTCGTTCGGCATCGGCATCGGCGTACTGCGCCACCAACTCGTTCCCGGCACCGAGTTGGCCGCTCGCGGTCACGACGAGCCGTTCACCGTCGGCCAGACTCTCGGGAAGCACGAACCAAGGAGAGGTGAATGAGCCGACTCCGTCCTCGCCGTCTGGTCCGGTGAGGCTGCCCCACAGATCGGTGGCCATTCCGGTACCGGGAGTGGCAGCAGGAGGCATGCCGGTGAAGAAGCCGCCGTTGCGGACGAACCCGCTGGGCGGCTCGACGGGTTCAGAGTCGATGCTGCTACGAGACAGTGATGCCGCCGTCGACTCGTCCAGAACCTCGATACCGCCTGCCGCGTCACACTCAGTTGCCAATGGGTCTTGGATGGCCGACGCATACGGAGAATAGGAGTCCAAGGTTCGAACGGTGGCCATCGCGAAGCTCCCGCCCAGGTATCCCACAGAGGTGAGCAAGAAGACGAGGACCAGCGCAGGAATGGCCGCGACCGCCGTCAGACCGCGCCACGCTTCGAGGTTGCGACGCGAGACGATGCGGTGCAGGACAGCAACGATCGCGCCGAGCCCGAGCGTCCACCAGAGCATGCTGTCCAGCTCCACGAACAACACGTCCGGACTCTTTCCCGGGTCGGGCATCCCCAGCAGCCAGTTGTACGGCCAGTCGTTGGGGCCGTGCATGGCCAATGCGATCACCGCGATCGTTGAGACCGCCGCGAAGATGGTCACGGTGGTGGGTACGCGCACGCCACGCTCACGCAGGGACCTGATCAGGAATGGGAGACCAACCAGGAACAGCCCCAGAAATGCCGGTCCCAGTCCGGCCATGGCTCCGAAGTGATGAGTCCACTTGCTGGGCGTCAGCCAGAAGAGAAAGAACGCCAGGCCGAGCGTGAATCCCGCGGTGACCAGGCGCGGTGGAACCTCGACACGTCGCTGGCGCGCGGTGATCAGGACGACGACGAACCAGACCATGGAGATGATCGCGATCAGCGCCGCCGCGCGCTTCGCGTAATTGCCCATCGCGATCTGATTGAGGAGGAAGCCATAGCGCTGCCACTCATCGAACATCGAGTTCTGTTCCTGGATCGAGAGGAAGATCTCTTGTCCGCGAAGGAAGTCGTGCAAAGTCCCGTCCGAGAAGCTGGCGGCACTGGCCAGCGCCCCGGGAGCCAGCACAGCGACCCCGCGGGCCACTGTGCCCCGCAGCGAGCCGTCGGCCCGCAGCAGGGCCCAGATCTTTGGTGCACCCACGATCAGTGGCGCCAGGCAGATGAAGCCGGTCGGGTGACAGGTGACGCCGAGTCCGGCGGCACCGACTGCGACCGCGATCGGCGACAACCGGCCCGTCTCGATGCCGGTCACCACGCCCAACAAGCTGGCCATGGCCAGGACGGCGACGACCGCCTCCGGTCGGACGCCCATGTCGTAGGGCATCCACCAGGCCAGGAATACCAAGGCCACGGCGGCCAGAGCGGCCAGCTTTGCCCGGGGACTGGACCCAACAGCGGCGGGCAATGAGGTGCCGCCGAGCACGAAGCGCCGCAACAGGAGCCAGGTGACCAGCCCGCATGCGAGGGCGGGAATCCGCAGGAT
>JACCTM010000375.1 GCA_013812385.1 Geodermatophilaceae bacterium
GCACGCACGGCGTCCAACTCCGGCGCCGTGATCGTGCGTCGTCGAAAGCGGTAGCTACGCAGGCGGCGCGGTTCCGGCGGCACCCGCCCAGAAGTTGTCGAAGCTGATCCCGACGGGTCCGTTGGTCGCGCTGCCCGACACATAGGTCGCGACACCAACCGCGCCGGCCCCTTGCAACGATGCCGTCGTATCGGTCGCGGTCAGCTGCCAAGCCGGTTCGGCCGCTCCGGCCGGCCAGACCTTGGCGTTCAGCGTGGAGGTGCCTGACCCGCTCACATCGAAGCGGACATTGAGGACCTGTCCGGGGGTATAGGTCAGGCCGGGGATGTCCATCCTGCGAAGCTCCGTCAAGACGCCGCCCACCGAACGGAACAGGGTGGCATTGACCACCCCGGTATTCAGCACCCGCAACCTCACCCGGTAGTCGGTTGTGCCGACCTTGCGGGCGACCACCGACACGTAGTTGCCCGCACCGGTCGTCGCCCGGTCCAGGGCCACCGATACCTGGACCGCGGTGTCTGTGGCCGAAACCGAGTTCAGTGAGGCGTTCACCGTCGTACCGGCCCCGGTCGAGAGCACACCCGCAGTGCCGTTGACCGAACACGCCGCTGCCGGCGAGACCGTCCAAGGCCCACCTGCATCGGCCGTGCCCAGTCCGCCGGTCGTCGCTCGACTGAAAGAGTCCTGGGCCAGCGGCCCGCCGGCCGGTGCGACCGTCACCGACTTGGTCACCGTCGCGGTTGCCCCGTCGTCGTCGGTCACCGTGAGGCGAACCGAGTACGTGCCGGCTACGGCGTAGGTCCGTGAGGCCGTGGAACCGGTGGCAGAGCTGCCGTCACCGAAGGTCCACGCATAGGAGGTGATGGTGCCGTCACCATCGCTGGATCCGGTCCCATCGAAGGACGCTGTCAGCCCGTTCGATATATTCGTGAACGCCGCAGTGGGCGGGTTGTTCGGAACCCCCGGTGGGCCAGCGACTTGGAGCGTTCTCGATTCTCCGGTGTTCTGGTTCCCGAATGGATCTACGACATAGATCTGGTAGGTGTACGTGCCAGTCGGCAGGCCCGTGTCGGTGAACGTGACGTTGGACAGCGTCCAGAGCTTCGAGGGCACAGTGGTCGTGTAGATGGGGGCGGCGGTGTTGCCGTTACGCACGACTCGATAGGTGAGGTTCTCGTTGTCCTGGTCGTAGGTGGTCCGCCAGGTCACTGCCGCAGTTCCGGATGACGGATTCGACAACGTGGGGGTCAGGCCTGTGCTGGCCTTCGGACCCCGTAGATTCGGGGCCAACGAGGGAACCGCGAATCGCACCAGGCCCTGCTGGTTCGTGGCATTGACCTTGGTGAATTCCCCGGCGTACACGACGTACTGGCTGTTTCCGTCCACCGACCACGGGCCCTGGCTCTGCCCGGTGAACGTGCCGATCTGGAAGTCCGGAGCCCAGGCCTGCATGGTCGGCGCCGGCTTGCCGATGAGCCAGCCGCCGACCACCGTGGTCGTCGCCGCCAAGCTCACCGCGTGTGCGTGGTGCGGCGTCCGTGGAGTGACCTCTGGAAACGCGCGCATCAGCGAGCAGTCGTGGGCATGCGAGGCCGAATAGATCACCGAACCAGAGCGAAACGCCTGGTAGTGGTCGCCCTTGCAGTCGGCCACCCAGAGCAGTGCACCGTCGCTGGCCCGCGCGGCGAACGTGCCCTCGAAGTTGCGGGCATCGTAGAAGTCGTAGGCCGTGCCGTACACATTCGTGCCGTCCGTGCTGACGCTCAAGAAGGCGGAATTGTCCCCGTCATTGGTGAACTGCGTGCTGGTTGCGAATGGCAACGTCGCGCCGGTCGCCGGATCCAGGGCACCCACGCCGGTGGCGAGGATGCCATTGAGGTATCCAAATCTCCCGACGGCGACGACCTTGTTTGCCGACGGCACGACGACGATGCCCTGTACGGCCGAACTCTTGGCCGGCGTGCCGTTCTGGTTGATGCCTTCGCCGGTGACGGGTGCCCAAGCCAGCGGCGCGCCGTTCGCGGCATTGAAGGCCGCCAAGTTCTTCCGCGCCAGCCCGCCAGGACCGATCGCGTTGAAGGTCCCCCCGACATAGATCGTCGTGTTCGTTGCCGTCAGCGCCCGAACTGGGCCGTACACCGACGGCCGGAACGTCGACGACAGGGCACCGGTCGCAGTGTCATATGCGGCGATCCGATTCCGGGTCTGCCCATTCGCGGTGGTGAAGTCCCCGCCCACATACACCCGCTTCCCGTCCGGGGAAGCCGCCACCGCCAGGGCTTGGGCATTCAGGTCGGGAGCGAAGGAAGTGATCAGGTTGCCGGTGGTCAGGTCATAGGCGAGCATGTTGTTCCGGGGGGTGAGCTGAGTCCCGGGCGCCGCTCCCGCCGGCCGGGCGTTACTGAACCGCCCCACCGCGTAGACCGTGTTTCCCACCACCACTTGATCCCAGACCACCCCGTCGATCTGCACGGTCGGCAACGGATCCGCGCTGACAGTCGGCGGCGTCGCCGGATCTGCAGGATTGGCCGGGGCGGTGTCAGCTGCAGCCGAACCCATACCGCTC
>JACCTM010000402.1 GCA_013812385.1 Geodermatophilaceae bacterium
ACTCCTTCGATCGCCTGGTGAACAACTGATGACTTCTTCCCCCCACAACTCCGAACGCTTCGACGCGCTGGTGGCCGGCCGCGAGCGGGATCCGCACGCATTGTTGGGCGCGCACGTCGAGGACGGGTTGACGGTCATTCGGACATTCCGACCGGATGCCTCAGGGGTCTCGGTCCAGGTTGCCGGATATCAGATCCCCATGCAGCTCGTGCATGTCCGCGGAGTCTTCGAGGTGAAACTGTCCACTCCGCCTGTCGACTACCGCCTGGAGGTCATCTACCTCGAGGGTGAGGGCGATGCGACCTACCTGGTCGATGACCCCTATCGCTGGTTACCCACTTTGGGTGACATGGACGAACACCTCATCGCCGAGGGACGCCACGAGAAGCTCTGGACCGTTCTTGGCGCCCATGCGCGAACGTATGAGACTCCTGGTGGATCGGTGTCAGGGGTGTCCTTCGCCGTGTGGGCGCCAAACGCTCTCGGAGTCCGGGTCACCGGTGACTTCGATTTCTGGCAGGCCAACGCGTACTCCATGCGGCTGGTCGGCGCGATCGGAGTGTGGGAACTGTTCGTACCAGGCGTCGAAATGGGGGCCCGGTACAAATTCAATATCCTTGGCGCCGACGATGTCTGGCGGGTCAAGGCCGATCCGATGGCATTCGGCACCGAGATCCCGCCGGCCACCGCTTCGGTCGTCACAGCGTCGGAATATGCCTGGCAGGACCAGGATTGGATGATCCGCCGCAGCGATACGTCATGGCACAACGCGCCGATGAGCATCTACGAAGTGCATCTCGGCTCGTGGCGAAAGGGACTGGACTACCGGCAGTTGGGCGATGAACTGGTCGCTTACCTGGTGGAGACCGGTTTCACCCATGTCGAGCTACTGCCTGTCTCCGAGCACCCCTTCGGCGGCTCCTGGGGTTACCAGGTCACTTCCTACTACGCGCCCAGCGCCCGCTTCGGTTCTCCTGACGATTTCCGGTATCTGGTCGACCGACTGCACCAGGCCGGTATCGGGATCATCGTCGACTGGGTCCCCGCGCATTTCCCCAAGGACGAATGGGCGCTGGCTCGCTTCGACGGCACTCCGCTGTACGAACACGCCGACCCTCGCCGTGGGGAGCAGCCCGACTGGGGTACCTATGTCTTTGACTTCGGCCGTCGCGAGGTCCGGAACTTCCTGGTTGCCAACGCTTTGTACTGGCTGCAGGAATATCACATCGACGGACTGCGGGTGGACGCCGTGGCTTCGATGCTCTATCTCGACTACTCCCGCAAGGAAGGCGAGTGGCTGCCCAACGTCTACGGCGGTCGGGAGAACCTCGACGCAGTGGCATTCCTGCAGGAGATGAACGCCACCGTCTACAAGCATGTGCCTGGGGCCATCACCATCGCCGAGGAGTCCACCGCCTGGCCAGGCGTCACCCGACCGACCTATCTCGGTGGGCTGGGATTCGGCTTCAAGTGGAACATGGGCTGGATGCACGACACGCTGAATTACCTTGCTCGTCAACCGATCTACCGGTCCTACCATCACGACCAGATGACCTTCGCCATGATGTACGCGTTCTCGGAGAACTACATCCTGCCGATCAGTCACGACGAAGTCGTGCACGGCAAGGGATCCCTGCTGGGCAAGGTTCCGGGCGACCGGTGGCAACAGCTGGCGACCCTGAGGTTGCTTCTTGCCTACATGTGGGCCCATCCGGGCAAGCAGTTGCTGTTCATGGGCAGTGAGTTCGGCCAACCCGCTGAATGGGCCGAGGGCTCGTCGCTGGACTGGAGCTTGCTCGACGATCCGGGTCATGCCGGACTGAAACTGCTGGTCGGTGACCTGAACCGCGCCTACCGCAGCCAGCCAGCCATCTGGTCACAGGACACCGACCCGGCTGGATTCCAGTGGATCGATGCCAATGATGCGACCAGCAATGTCTTCTCGTTCCTGCGCCACGGCTCGGACGGCAGCGTGGTGGCCTGCATCGCCAACTTCGCGTCTGTCCCGCACCACAGCTATCACGTCGGTCTGCCCCGCAACGGTTCGTGGGTCGAACTGGTCAACACCGACGCTGACTCCTACGGCGGTTCCGGTGTCGGGAATCTCGGCAGGGTGCAAGCCGACGGGGACGCGCGGCATGGCCAGCCGTACTCGGTGACCGTCTCGATTCCTCCACTGGGCGCGTTGTGGCTGGTCCCGGAAGAACTGGAAAGCGGCCCGGCCGCAGACGTCTAGGCTCCTGCCCGGCGCAGGCTCGGGGCGCTTCACCGACGTTTTATGCCGCATCCCGAATGCTGGTGCTACGGCTGCCCGGTGTCAAGGCGCCCCAGAGGAGAAGATGAATGAGGTCGGCCAAGGCGTCGTACAGCCTCCACATCCTGGTCGTGGCGATACTCGCGACGGGTTGTTCCAACATGGTGACCGGTGCTCCCGTACCGGCGAACGGCCTCCGTCAGGATGTGGCTGACTCCGACTTCGAGATCGTCGGCTCGACCGACAGCGAGATCGACAAGACGGCTCGCAATGCGTTGACCGACATCAACGACTACTGGTCGCAGACCTATGCCGAGCTCTACGAGGATGACTTCGAACCGCTGACCGGCGGCTACTACTCGATCGACCCGGACGACTTCGATCCCGACGACTATCCAGATGACATCGGCTGCTTGGACGGGGACCCGGAGAACGTCGCGAACAACGCCTTCTACTGCTTCCCGCAATCCGACGGAGGTGGGGACAACATCGTCTATGACCGCACGCTGCTGGAGAGTCTGGCCGCCGACTATGGCCGCTTCCTGCCGGCCTTGGTCATGGCTCACGAGTTCGCCCATGCCATCCAGGCGCGCGAGCCGCCGCCCTCCGAGCTGTCCATCGTCTACGAGACCCAGGCGGACTGCTACGCCGGTGCCTGGACCGGCTGGGTCGCTGAAGACAACGCGGAGCACTTCAACATCCGCGCCCCCGAACTGGACGGCGTCGTACGCGGCTACCTGCTACTGCGAGACGAACCCGGAGAGTCCGTCGACGACGAGAGAGCACACGGGTCCTATTTCGATCGCGTGTCGGCCTTCCAAGAAGGGTTCGACAGCGGAGCGCAGGCGTGCCGGGACAACTACGACGACGAGCGGCTGTTCACCCTTGCCGAGTTCAGTCCGAACGATGGCGTGACCGGAAACGTGCCGTACGACGAGGCAGTCACCGTCAGCGAGCGCACCCTCGAGGTCTTCTGGGAAACCGCCTTCGACGAGGTCGGACAGCAGTCCTTCGTCGCTCCGGAGTTGGTTCCCTTCAGCGGCGATGCCCCTGACTGCGGTGGTGAC
>JACCTM010000411.1 GCA_013812385.1 Geodermatophilaceae bacterium
CGGACGAAGAAGCCGCGCGGAGTGAGTAGGCTTCCCTCAGGCCAGGTGATCCGTACCTCTTCGCCCTCCGCCTCGAACCGGAATCCCCCGGCGGCCGCCGAGTCGTTCGCCACGATCGGAAGGGCGCCGATCGTGGCCCAATGCGGGTTGCGTTCCAGGATCTCCAGGCTGATCCGGCGCTTGCCATCCCCGGAGAACGTGCGGTGCGCGATGTCCTTGGGCAGCTTGAAGAGATCACCGGTGCGGGCGAGGTAGTGGCCGTACGGTCGCTCCCCCTCGGTCTCCTTGAACTCCACCCGAACACTGCCGTGGACGAGGTACAGGTAGACGTCGCACTGGAAGTTGGTGTTCCAGAAAGGAAGCGCGTCCGCTGCACCCGTGGACTCCCAGAACACCACCGGGCCGAGGTTGCCCAGTTCGGCCGGTACGTGCGTGGCCCGGTCCGGGGCGCCACCGAATGCGACGACGTTGACCAGGTGGTAGAGCTCCGACGGGTCGGTGAGGTCGGTGAGGTGTGCCTCACCGGGCCTCACCTCGAGGCCGTCGAAGTCAGGATGCAGGGGCGCGCTCATGTCGCCGGTAACGGAATCAGGTCGTTGCGCTGCAGCCACTCCACGATCATGTCCACGGCCCGCAGCACCTGCTCGGGTTGGTCGGAGAAGTAGTGCGTCGCTCCCTCGACCGCGAGCAGTTCCTTGCGGTCGTGCGGGACGGCGTCGAACAGCACCTGTGCGTACGAGGGGAAGCAGACCTGGTCGGCGGTGCCGTACATCACCAGCACCGGGACGCTCACCTTGGCGAGCTGTTCCGGTCCGTTGCAACGGGTCTCGTCGAAGCTCCATTGACTCAGCCAGGACCGCAGGCTGGTGAGATGGCCGAGCGTGGCCGGCGACAGGTTTGCCTGGTAGGGCGGACCCCATAGCGTTCCTGGTTCGCGGTCACTGGGTTCGATGCCCATGTCGAGGAAGCGCGGGTCGGCCACCGTCCCGTGCACCGTGAATGGCAGGTCCCGGACCTGGCCGCCGCTCACCTCATCCAGCCGGTCGAGCTCCGAGTGCACCCAGGCTGTGATCCGCCGGTTGCGCGCCACCTGGGCAGCGCGGTAGCGCTCCAGGAAACCCTGGCTGTACGGCGGTCCGTTCGCGGGCTCGAACATGTCCACTGTGGAATCCCGCTCGCGGAATGGATCGGACTCGTCGGTGATCGCCGGGTCCAGCCACTCGGTGTAGACCAGTGCCCGGCCGGGATGGGCCATGAGTTCGATCACCGCATCGGCAGGCGACAGATCCGCGCCGACGATGTCCACCGGATCACCGGCCGGCGTGTGGGTGATCGTCGGATTCTCGGCCTGGCTCTGATAGAGCGCGGACAACCCACCGCCGCCGGAGTTGCCGACCAGCACCACCTGCTCGTAGCCCTCCGCGCGAAGGTGAGCGATGATCGCCCCGATGTCCAGAACGCAGTTCTCCATCGTCAGCATCGAGTCGTTTCCGATGTAGCGAGTGTTGGCTCCGATCACATCGACCCCGCGCTGTGACAGCGCGGCAAGCAGGTAGTGGCCCATGAAATTCGAGCTGGGATGGATCACCACGACAGCGGTGCCCGAGCCCCCCGGAGCGCGCTGCCGGGCGGCCCAGAGCTTGCCGGCCTGCCGGGCGATCCCGGAGTAGATGTCCACCCGCTTGCTAGCGGCCATCGGGATGGCCAGCAGCTCCGGCGCGGTGCCCGCGCCGCGCGAGCTCCCAGGCTGGGTCACAGACGACGTCATGAGATGAGCCGGCCACCGTCGACGACGAGGGTCTGACCGGTCATGAAGGCCGACTCGTCACTGGCGAGATAGAGCACCGCATTGGCGATGTCGGACGGCTGCCCGGCCCGCCCGACGAGGATCTTGCTGGTCAGCCAGGCCCGTCGCTCCGGATCGGCGAGGACGGCCACCGTTGCCGGAGTCTCGATCAGCCCGGGAGCAACTGCGTTGCAACGGATTCCGGCTGACCCGTAGTCAAAAGCCACCGAGCGGGTGAGGGCCACCACACCGCCCTTGGCTGCTATGTATGCACCGAATCGAGGCGAGGCCGCCAAGGCCGAGACCGAGGCGGTGTTCACGATGGCGCCACCGCCGCCCTCGATCATCGCGGGTATCGCGTGCTTGCAGCCAAGAAAGACTCCGGTCAGGGTGACCGCGATCGTCCGGTCCCACTCCGAGAGGCTGGTCTCGGTCACCGATCTGTTGAGCGGGGCCCAGTAGGCGTTGTTGTGCAGGACGTCCAGCCGCCCGTACGTATGCACTGCCAGATCCACCATCTCGCGGACCGACTTGTCGTCACTGACATCGACCCGGCACACGGTGGCCTGGCCGCCGGCATCATCGACCTCGGCGACCGTCCCGGAGGCGCCATCGGGATCGATGTCGGCGACGACCACCTGCGCGCCCTCCCGCGCGAAGGCCAGTGCGGTCTCCCGGCCTATCCCGGAACCGGACCCGGTGACGATCACAACCCTTCCGGAAAAGCG
>JACCTM010000412.1 GCA_013812385.1 Geodermatophilaceae bacterium
TCACTGCGAGCCGGACGGGGTCTGTCATCGTTCCTCCCGGTGGGGTGATGCCGCGGCCTCCGAAGATCGACCGTTGCACAGACTGTGTAAAAAGTTGTCTCGGGAGGTAATTTACACACAATGAGAAGATATGCAAGTTGCCGTGCAGCACCGGCGCTGGGATCCCGTGCCGACGCTGCCGGGTGCACGCACGCGGTGCTGGACGTGGATCACCGGTCAGGTCCTGCCGCCGGTCCGCCCGACATCCGAGATCCCGATGTTTCCGCTCAGGACTTGGCCAGCGGCATGCTGTAGCGGTAAGCCCACCGTTACCGGGCACTTCGCGGCTGGTTCGCGGCAGTGGAGAAACAGCGCCTGGGCGGCCTGGGCGGCTCACCACGACACCGTCTGGGCCGCAATCGCCGTCGACAGGTTCAGATGACACCTTTGGGCAAGCTGTCGGGCCCCCACGCGAGCGCCTGCCCCGGCTGTGGTCTCATCGGGCCGCACTCCACCGGGGCGCCACCCGCCGAGCACGTCGCCTCCGCGACCTGCTGGCGGCTGTACGGGGAACTGCTCGCCCGCTCCTACAACAACTCCGACTACCGGGGCGTCCATCAGATGATCGTCGACGCCTACGCCGCGCAGCACGCCGGTGGCAAGAGCCGCCGCGAGGTCCAGACCGTCGCCTTGTGCCTGATGACCCTGTGTCTGTTCTGCGAGGACGCCGTCGACCCCGCGGACGGTCCGAGGCGGGCGGCGGAGCCGGTTCGAGGGGTGGGCGCAATGGCGGCTTACTCGCCGTGATGGTCTCGGGTTGGCGCCCTCTCAGTGCGTGAGTGCGATGGCGTCGATCTCGATCTGCCAGTCGGGCTGGGCCAGGGATGAGACTTCGAGAAGGGTGTCGGCCGGGTAGGGCTTGGTGAAGTACTCCGCGCGCAGCTCCACGAGCTTGTCGAGGTTGCTCATGTCGGTGAGCAGGATCGTCACCTTGACCACGTCGGCGAGGCTGGAGCCGGCCTGGGTGAGCACCGTGTTGAGGTTGGCGAAAGCCTGTCGGGCCTGGGCTTCGAAGTCGCCGTTTCCGACCGTGCTGCCGTCGGTGTCGAACCCGGCCTGCCCGGAGGCGTAGACGAGCCCGCCGGCCTTGATGGCCAGCGAGATGTTGTAGGGCTCGTACCAGTCGGGCTCGGTAGTGACGCGCTCGCGCCGCATGGTGCTGGCGTTCATGAGACCTCCTCAGTTGAATGTAAGTGCATGCACAATATGTCGGTGCATGTATACTGGCGTCAAGCGTGGCGGCAGATGCTCGCTTCGAGCGGAGTGAGGCGATGGCGACGAGCACGGGTGGGAGCGAAGAGCGACGCTGGCACCTGGTCGTAGCGCTGTGCGGTCGGGTCGAGCGGGAGCTTGAAGCCGGTTTGCTGCGTCACCACGGCCTCGGGCTGTCCGAGTACCGCGCCCTCGCTGAGCTCGCTGGCGCCGCGGATGGTGAGCTGCGGATGCAGGAGCTCGCAGACGCGCTCAGCCTCAACCAGAGTTCCGTCAGCCGCCTGATCGGCCGCCTGGATGTTGCCGGGCTCACGCGCCGGGAGATGTGCCCCAACGATCGGCGAGGCGTCTACACCGCGATCACCGAACGCGGTCGCGACCGGTGGCGCGACGCGGAGCCCAGCTACGCCCAGACGCTGACACGCGCGCTTGACCACGCGGCGACGAACCGCGATCTAGATGCTGTACTCCACGCCCTGCGAGGTTGACGGAGTCGCGTCGGGACGCCCGCTCGGCGTCCGTGTGTCGCGCAGACCCATCGGCTACCGGGCGGTATTCCTGCCGTCCAGCCAGAGCGACCATGCCGTGACCGAGCCAACTTCGAGCAAGTCCATCTCCGCCCATGGATCGCTGCTGAGGCGACTTCTAACCGCCTCCTCGTCAGGAGCGTTCACCAGGTGCAGGGTCTGCTCGCCGTTGCCGAGCGGGCCACCCACGACGATGAACCCCTCATCGACGAGACCGTCCATGAACGCCGCATGATCAGCCCACCGGTCCTGCTCACGAATCGGTCGCTGGGTGTCCCAGTTGTGAGCGTGCACGAGCGTGACGGCGAAGTTCACCACAGGCCGACGGTAGCCGCGGGGACTGACGCGGTCCGCGAACGCACGATCCGTCCTACTCGCCGATCGACCTATGGGACGCCGAGCCTGCGCGGCGTGCGACGTTGCTTCCCGGCATAGGAACGTGACAGCGGTTATGGCGGCGTATTGCGGGTGTGCAACCTCGCGATGCGGTCCCACATGGCGACGGGGGTGGAGTACATCGGCCAGTGTCCGCTGCGCGGGATCGTCGATCACGTGGTCGGGCGGGCGGCGTGTCCGCCTCGCCGGCGGCGAGCCTGCTCACGTCCACGCCGGCCGCCCGGAGCGCTTGGCCCGGTCGGCGATGGTGAAGATAAGATTTTGTAGCTCATCCGCGTGTCTCTGCCGCGTGGGGCTCGGCAGGCAGGCCGTAGT
>JACCTM010000426.1 GCA_013812385.1 Geodermatophilaceae bacterium
CCCCGCTCAGGTCGCACTCGCGACCACGCTCGCCCGAATTCTGTTGCTGGAGATCATCTTCTACGGCGTCGGAGCCGTGGCCACGTCGATCCTCAACACCCGCAACGTCTTCGGCGCCCCGGCGTGGGCTCCGGTGCTGAACAACGTCATCGTGATCGCCGTCGGGTTCCTGTTCATCGCGATCCGGGGAACCGGTCCGCTGACCCCGGACACGATCAGCACCGGGGAGATCTACCTGCTCGGGGTGGGAACCACCCTGGGCATCGCCGCGCAGGCCATTGTGTTGATCCCGGCGCTGCGGCGGGCCGGCGTACCGGTGCGTTTTCGCCGGGACTGGCGCGGAGCCGGCCTGTCCGAGGTGGGCCGACTCGGGGCCTGGGTGCTGGGCTACGTAGCGGTGAGCCAGGTCAGCCTGATCGTGTTCAGCAACGTGGCCAACAGCGCCGCGCGTGAGGGCGGGCTGGGCTCCAACGCGTTTGCGAACGCCAACCTGCTCTTCCAACTCCCGTACGGCATCCTCGGTGTGGCCCTGTTGACCGCCCTGCACCCGCGGATGAGCCGTGCCGCAGCACACGGCGACACCCCTGCCCTGGTCCGGGATCTGTCGTTGGGCGCCCGGCTGACCAGCCTCGGCCTGATCCCGGTCGCCGCGCTGTTCATGGTCTTCGGCCCGAATGTGGCCATCGTCGTCTTCGCTCACGGTCAGGTCGGCGTCGATCAGGCTCGTACGGTCGGTACCGCACTGGCGCTGAGCGCGATCGGGCTGGTTCCCTTCGCGCTGACTCTGCTGCACATGCGGGTGTTCTACGCGATGAAGGACGCCCGTACGCCCACCATGTTGAACCTGGTCATGGTCGCGGTTCGGGTCCCGTTGGCCCTTCTGGTGCCGCTGTTCGTCGAGCCGGAGAACGTCGTACCAGCCCTGGGTGCGGTCAACGCCGTGAGTTTCTGTGTCGGTGCGGTGGTGGGCCACTCGCTGTTGCGACGCCGGTTCGGTCACGTCGAGACCTGGCCGATCCTGCGTACCGGTGCCGTGGTCAGTGGCTTCGCCGCGATCGGCGCGGTGGCGGCCTACTTCCTGGTGGGCTTGGCCATCCCGGATGCCGACAGCCCGTTGCGTTCTCTCGTCGTGGTCGGCATGGGTAGCGTCGTTCTGGGCACTGTGGTGGTGGCGGGGCTGTGGCTG
Source organism: Geodermatophilaceae bacterium (assembly GCA_013812385.1). Lineage (GTDB taxonomy): Bacteria > Actinomycetota > Actinomycetes > Mycobacteriales > Geodermatophilaceae > JACCQS01. The sequence goes on from JACCTM010000426.1 coordinate 1,187, forward strand.
GTCCGGCTGCCGGAGATACGCGACACCGTGACAGGTCTGCGCCGTGGGAGACAATGAGCGTAACGAGCGAGGCTCATCACCATACAGTCGGAGGGAACGGGCGAGGTGCAGGTAGGCGATCCACCGGTCGGGGGGCGATATTCCCTCGTCGAGCCGTTCGGGCCCGACGAGCGCTTCGCCGGCGGCAAGGTGCGGACCTGGCGCGCCCGGGACACCCTGGCCGAACGCGATGTCGTCCTGCGCGTGCTCGCCCCTGGTGGCAACTCCTCGCGGCTGTTCATCGACCGCGCGCTCGAGATGAGCATGATCGCCCATCCGGGTCTGGGGATGGTCTATGAGGCCGTTGACCACGGTGAGTACGCGATCGTGGTGTCCGAGTGGATTGGCGGTACGTCGCTTGCCGACACGCTGGCAGCCCACGGCCCGCTGAGCCCGACCACTGCTCGGCAGACGATCGGCGATGTCGCCGACGCGATCACCGAGGCCCACCACGCCGGCCTGCCGATCGGCGGGATCACCGCCGAACGGGTCTTCCTGCGCGACAACGCAGCCGTGACGGTGGCCGGCGTACCGGCGTTGTTCGCCGACGAGCGTGGTGACATCCAGCAACTGGGCAGGCTGCTGTACGCCGCCCTCACCGGGCAGCAGGCCGACCTCGATGATCCGGATGTCGCTCGGCGCATCCCTCGTGGCGTCCCGCGCGATCTGGCCGTGCTCTGTCAGCGCGCCCTGGACCGCGACCCGGCTCGGCAGCTGGGTAGCGCCGCCGCCTTCGCCACCGTCCTGCGGCCGCGTACCCGGTCGCAATCGCCGGCCGGCGCCACCGCGGGCCGGACCGGTGACCGCGTGGGTGGCCTCGATCCTGGCCCGAAGACGCCGGCCCGGGACACCGCTCCGACCCTGCTGTTCATGTCTGCGCCGGCTGCACCCCCGGCTCCGGTGCCGGCTCCGCCGCCCGTACCGGTGCCGCAGCAGGCCACCGCAGTGGCGGCCGGGCGGCCCGGCGGGGTTGCCGGGCCCGCGCCTGACCTGCCGGTTGCCGCTCCCCGCAGCGGGCGTCCGGAAAGGGCCGGCGAGGGCAAAGCTGAGCACAAGCGCGCCGCTGGAACGGCCCCGGACGCCGACCGAGCCACTGGGGACGCCGGCCGGACGACCGAAGACACAAACCAGACGACTGAGGACGCCGACCGGACGACGTCTCGAATCCCGGTCGGTGCGACGCCCGCCGATGGCGGCGGCACCTCCGGGGCCCGACTTGCCACAGCCGCCCGAACCGACCCCTTGGCATCCTCGCCGTCGTCACCGCCGTCACCGCCGTCACCGGCGGCTGCGGCCACCCGGACCGTGTCCGCATCCTCCCCGGCAGCGCCCCCGTCGGCGCCGTCCACGGTCGCCATCCTGTCCGGGGCTACCGGCAGCGCAGCGTCGGCTGGTGCAGCTGCGGCAGCGCCATCGAAAACGCGCCGCGGCGGCCGATCACGCGACGTCGTCGACGATGACGCCATGTCCCAGGGTTCCGCAGCCGGGCGGGTGAGCAGCGACTCGGGCAGCTTTCCGATCCGCTATGCCGACGATGACGACGGTGCGTGGCTGGAGGACAGCGGGAGCTGGGGCAGTGACGACGACGGGGACGACCCCGAGACCGGCGGGTCCTACGAAGGCAGTCAGACCCGACGCAAGATCCTCCTCTACGCCGTACCTCTCATCATCGCCTTGGTTATGGTGGTGCTGCTCGCCGTGTTCGTCGGTCGGCAGTTCAGCGCGATGGTCGCCGGCAGCGAGGACAGCCCGCTGCTCCCGACATCCACCGGAGGCGCGACCGCGACACCAGGAACCGATGGCGCGACCGCGACACCAGGAACCGATGGCGCGGCCACGGAGTCGACCGAGGCGCCGCCTGCCCCGGTGCCGTTGCCCCCGGTCGGTGCCGCGGTTTTCGACCCGTTCGGCGATGGGGACCCGGAGAACAACGACGAGGTCGGTCTGTCCTACGACGGTGATGTCGGTTCGGCCTGGCCGACGCTGACCTACCAGGGCAATGCTGAGTTCGGGAATCTCAAGCCCGGTGTCGGCATCATCTTCGATCTGGGGGCCGAACGCTCGATCAATTCGGTCGAGCTGGCCACCAATCTGCCCGGAGGAGCCGTGGAGGTCCGGGTGGGGGCCGCGCCTGATGCGCCACTGGAGAGCTACCCGGTCGTCGGGACGCTGGATCCATTCGTCGAGAGTGGTTCGGTCGCCCTGGCCGAGCCGGTACGAGCCCGCTTCGTCATCATCTGGTTCGTGCGGCTCGTCGACAGCAGCGGCGGCTTTCGTGGGGCTCTGGCCGAGTGCCGCATCCTCGGCACCTGATCGAGCAGCTCGCTTCAACGATCGAGCATTCAGCTCATGATCGTTTAG
>JACCTM010000445.1 GCA_013812385.1 Geodermatophilaceae bacterium
CGTCGTGCTCGCCGAGGCCGCGGTGGGCATTGCCCAGGTTGTTGTGCCCGAGCCCGACCATCCAGGTATCACCGACTTCACGGGACAAACGCATCGACTCCTCGAAGCGAGCCTTGGCGGCCAGGTAGTTCTGCTGCAGCACGGCAATCATGCCGAGGTTGTTCTGCGAGATGCCGATTGCCCACTTGTTGCCGTCCTGCACGCGCATTGCGAGCGAGCGCTCGTTGAGTTCCTGGGCGGCCGCGTAGTCGCCGCGGTACTCCGCCACGATCGCCAGATTGCTCAGCAGCGCGGCCATGCTCGCGAAGTCACCGAGTCGCTCGCGGATCTCATAGCTGTCCCCGTAGGCCTGCGTCGCCTTGTCGTAATCCCCGCGTTGGGCGGCCAGGGTGCCGGTGAAGTGCAGCACCTGACCGACGCCGGCGTCGTCGCCGAGCAGCTCGAATTCTCTTGCAGCCGTCGCGAGATCGGCTGCGGCCTCGTTGTAGTGCCCGCGTTTTCGGGCCACCTCGGCGATCCAGGTCCGCGCCCACGCGGCACCGCTGAGGTCGCCGTGAGTCGTCGCGAGCTCCAGCGCCTGTTGATAAGCCTGTTGGGCCAGCGACCATTTCCCACCGAGTTCCAGCACCTTGCCGGAGCGGATGAGTACCGGCGGCCGTTCCGGTTCGGGTAGCAGCGGAATGACCCGACTGAAGTACTTCACGGCCGCCGAGTTGGAGTAGTCCGCCTGGGCGGCGACACCGGCACGCAGCAGGTACTCGCGCTTCTTGTCCTCATTCGTACTGCGCCAGTAGTGGTGCGCGAGCCGATCGAGCTGCCGGTCGGGGTCGCCGTCCTCGCCGCGTTCCAGACAGCCCGCCACTCCTTCGTGGATCAGGGCTCGCAAGGCGAAGGGCAGGCTTTCGTAGGCGACGTCACAGGTGATGGCGTGGGTGAACAGGTAACTCTGCGACTCCTGCTCGTCGAGCACCACTACGTCCTGCACCGCGAGAGTCTGCAGATGTCCTTGCACGTCGTCGTCGTCCCCGAGGCCGGGATAGGCACTGGGCAGCAGGGGCCCGCGGAAGGCCCTGCCGACCACACTTGCCACCTTTGCCGTACGTCGCGGCGACTCGGCCAGGGTGTCGATCCGGCTGAGCACCAGGCTGTGCAGGCTTTCCGGCAGGTCCAGGGCGACCATTGCTGCGGAGTCCATCGGGTCGAGTCCTTGTGAGTGCAGATAGCTGCACAGCTCGCGGACGTAGAGCGGATTGCCCTCCGACCGGCCGGCCAGCAGATCTATCACCGCTGGGGAAGGCGGCTGGGAGCTTCCGAACAGCAGCGCGAGACGATCGGTGACCACTTGGCCGGTCGCCTCCGGCGTCAATGGGGGCAGGACCAGCTCCGTGGCGTGTTCGAGTCGCTCCAATCCCAGCCCGGCGAAGGACTGGTCGACGGTGCGGTAGGCGAGCGCGAGCAGGACCGGCATTGTGGCGCAGGCCCGCGCGACGGCAACCACCAGATCTCGGGACAGTGGGTCGAGCCGGTGGCTGTCCTCGATGACCAGCATGAGCGGGCCCGGCCCGGTCAGATGTTCAAGCTGTTGCACGGCCAACGATTCGAGTGAGGTCTTGCGCAACTTGGCATCGAAGGAGGCAGTCAGTTCGTTGTCGGGCAGCGGGACGCCCAGCAGCGTCCCGAGAAGGGGCAGCCGGGGGATCAGGTCCTCGGGCAGCACGTCGGTGAGCTGCTCGACCAGCGCTTCAGGTGCCGGCTCGCCGCTGACGCCCAGCAGGGTGCGCCAGACCTCACGCCAGGCCGAGTAACTGGAGCTCACGCCGTACGGCTGTCCCGCGCCTTCGGCGACCCGGACGCCTCCGGTGGCGATCTCGGCGGCGAGTTCATCGAGCAGCCGGGACTTTCCCATGCCTGCCTTGGCGGACAGCGCCAGCACCTGCCCCTGTCCGGACAGGGCCAGCTCGGCCAGCGCTCGGAGCCGCGCCAGCTCGGCAACCCGGCCGACCAGCCGCTGCCTCTCGCCGGTACGGATCTGGCTGGCCGGCGAGGTGCGTGCGCTCAATGCGAACGCGGCCACCGCCTGGGCTTTCCCCTTCACCGCAAGGTCGGGCAGCCGATCGAAGACGTAACCCGCCCCGGCAGCCGCCTGCACCCGTTGGGACACATAGACCGCGCCAGCGGGTGCTGCGGACATCAGCCGAGCGGCAAGGTTCACCGGGTCTCCGAGGCAGCAGAAGGTGCGCCGTTGCTGGTGACCGTACGTGCCACTGCGCACCCGGCCCTGGCTGATCCCCAGCTTCAGGTCCGTCACCGCCGTGACCGACTCCAGCGCAAGGAGATCCAGCGCCGCTGCGCAGACCCGAGCAGCGTCGTCGTCGTGCGCGACCGGGGATCCGAATACGCCGTAGAGATAGGCGCCCTTGTCGCCCACAGTCAGCTGCAGCGTGCTGCCTCCGTATTCGTCGATGATGCGTTGCACCCGCACGATGAAGTCCTGCAGTTGATCGATCGCGTTCTCGTCGGTATCGAAATCGATCCCGCCGAAGCTCAGGAAGAGCGGAAGAGCCGGCCGGAGCTCGGCCAGGAATTCGCCTCGCCCCGACCGCATCCGCTCGTACACCGGCGGCAGCAGCCACTGCCGTACGACATCGTCGGGCAGCGGCTCGAAGGCTGGTGGCGGTGGGACCGGCGGAACGTCGACGGTGAGCCGGCGGACAACCCTGGCAGTGCGCGCCCCTTCCGGCTTGACCTGTTCCCGGTCGAGTCCTTTTTCCGCGCTCAGCTCCAGGCGGGAACCGAGGGATCGGATCACCGATTCGTCGACGACCACCTCGCCCCGATCGGCGGCGTGCTCCGCGGCGGCGAGGAAATCCATCAGCGCGCCGGCCAGGACGTCGATGAGCTGGATGGACGGATCCCCCACGACGAAGCGCCGGGCTGATCCGACGGCAACGGCCACCTTCATGGCCAGCTGTACCGGACGGCCCCCGGGGGTGACCACGTTTCCGACCCGCGCCATCGCATCCTGCATGTCCAGGGCGCAACGCGTGGCGAGCAGGCCGTCATCGGCGTCGAGCCAACAGGTGATCGCATCGCCGCTGAAATAGATGACGCTGCCGCCGTACCGGTGCAGCTCACCGAGCACCTCCGCGAAGACTGTCTCGAGGACGGCGGTCAGCTCCTCGGCCCCGCGCTGGGCGCCGAGCTCGCCGGCCAGTGCCTCGGTGAGCGGGGTGAACCCGGCGATGTCTGCGAACAGCGCCGCCCCGGTGACCCGATCGGGCATTGCCTGCCCCACAGCGAGCGCACGCCGGCGATCGCCCGGGATGTAGGCCTCGGGGTCGTCCCACGGCTGTTGGGTTGGCTGGGCCGCGGCCGGTTGACGCACCCGGGACTGGCTGGGCGACATTGGACTCCTCCGGCCCCGGCGATACGACCGGGCCTGACAGCACGCTACTTGCCCCAACCGTGTCGCACCCACATGAACGTTGCGGCCTGGAGTGCACCTTCCGAGCCGTCGAGCACCAAGCGAGGCTCTAGGG
>JACCTM010000446.1 GCA_013812385.1 Geodermatophilaceae bacterium
GTCACACCGACCTCGGAAGCGATCCTGGTGTTCGCGACGCCGTCGGCAGCCAACAACAACGCCCACGCCCGCTGAACTTCGCGATGGGCAGCGGTCCGCGAGACCGACAAAGCCTCGAGCACCTCACGCTGCCCCGGAGAGACGAAGACCTAAGCCCGGATCCACCGTCTGACCGGGTCGGGTCGGTGTCGAGGCTGGGGTGCGTGGTGGAGTCGGTGTCGGAGGAGTCGGGGCGTGGGTGAACTGCCGGTCTTGCCGGCTTCTCCGAGTTCCTGGTCGTTGGGGCGGGGGTTGGTCCTCAGCAGCGGAGCGGGATCGCCTGGATGTTCATGAGGGCTTGCTCGATGGCGTGTGCCCAGGGCCAGGAGGCGGGTAGTCGTAGATGTCGTCGCCGGCCGCTGTGGACCAGGCGTCCTGGGATGGTGAAGATCCGCCGTTGCAGGGTGGTGGCGGTGGCCTTCTCGAGGTCCTCGCCGCCCAGACGTCCCACGGCGCGGCCGAGGTTGTGGGCCATCACGGTCAACGCCAGCCAGGCGGCGTTGGCCATGAACTTCCCCGAGGGCAGATGCGCCAGGCCGGCGCTCTTGAGCTCTGCGATGCGTTGCTCGACCACGGCGTGGCGGCGGTGGTCGGCTTCGATCTCGAGGGCGTCGCCGGGTCGGTTGGTGACGAAGGCGTGGTAGTCCCAGGTGGTGAACAACGCCAGTTGCGATCCGGGTGTGGGGCGGACCCGGCGCACGACCAGCCGCACGTCGATGGCGTCCTTGCCGGAGAACGCCGTGTAGGTGGTCTCGGCCACGTCGGCACCGGAGACCTCCGGGCTGGAGAGCCAGTACGGGATAGGCGTCCAGGCGTCCTCGGCGATGGCCTCGATCGCGGCCCGGATCTTCTTGTCCTGCCTGGCGGTGACCGAGAACTCGACACCGAGCTTGGTCGCGGTGCCGAGCACGGCGCGGCTGTAGAAGGCGCTGTCGGCGCGCACGGTCAGCTGCCCGGTAGCCCCGGCGCCCCGGACCCGACTGACGGTCTCGGTCAGGAAGCTCTTCGCACCGCGGGCAGCCCCGGCCGACCCACCACGCAGCCGGCTGAACAACACCATCCCGGTCTGGGCGCAGGTCGCGAACTGCGGATGGTAGCCACGGACCTTGGTGTAGCCGAACGCCGCTCCCTGCTTGCCGCGGCCGTAGACCGGCACGATCGAGGAGTCCAGGTCGATCGTCAACGGCCCGGACAGGTCGCCGGGTCCGGCCCCGGCCGCCCACAACCGGGCCAGCAGTTCGCGGCTGACCGCGTCGAGCTCACGCACGTTGGACCACTTGAAGGCGCGCAACCACGACCCCACCGTCGAGGGTGCCCGGGTCGCGTCGAACAGTTCCCCAGCCGCCCCCGCGCGCAGGATCGCGGTGTCATCGATGCTGTCGCCCCCGGCCAGCATCGACCCCAGCACCGTCAGCGCCTTGCTCCCGCTGTTGGCACTGTGCTCGGCCAGCCGGAGCCGCTGGTCGACGACCTCGGCCAAACCGATCCGCTGCGCCAGCGCGGCGGCCGGGAGCAGGCCCGCGTTCGGAATCAGATTCTTCTCGGTGAAGCTCACCGAGACCCGGTTCAAGTCATGAGATGCTCGCACCTGTCAGATGCCCTTTCGTGCGGTCAAGGATTGTTGTCTCGCAAGCTCAATCCTCAACGCACAAAGGGCATCTGCACTTCACGGCACGCCGGACGCCGTCATCGAACGGTGGATCCGGGATAAGGGAGGAAAGGATCTCGGGGAAACCCAACGATTCGAAGAGTTGATCACATGGCAGGCATCGACAGTAAGAACTTCGACGAGCCCGACGAGACTCGTACGCCGGACAAAACGCGAGTGGATGTAGTTCGCCTCGGCGACACAGAAGTTGGTCGATTCACATTTCAGCCCGGCTGGCGCTGGTCGGAGTGCATCAAGCCGGTTGCCGGCACCGAATCCTGCCAGACCGATCATGTCGGATATGTGGCTTCTGGTCGTTTGAGCGTCGAGCACCAAGACGGCACGCAAGTCACCCTGTCGCCGGGTGATGCTTACCGCATCGCACCCGGTCACGATGCCTGGGTAGAGGGCGACGAGGATTTCGTCAGCTTCGAATTCAAGGGTGCCGCTACCTACGCGAAGGGCTAGTGGC
>JACCTM010000481.1 GCA_013812385.1 Geodermatophilaceae bacterium
CGCACGTCCGAGCCGGCCATGCCGACCACCAACCTCTCCGGCTTGGGCGTACTTCGCCTACTGGAGCACGCGACCCGGGCAGGTCAGCCGACGACGGCGTCGGTGATGAAGTAGGCCACCGCTGCAACTGCACCGGCCGCGGGCAGGGTAAGCACCCAGGCCGTGACGATATTCCCAGCCACGCCCCAGCGCACCGCCGACAGCCGCCGTGTGGATCCCACGCCCATGATCGAGGTCGTGATGACGTGTGTGGTGGAGACCGGCACGGCGAAGACGGTCGCGGTGGTGATCATGACCCCAGAGGCCACGGTCTGTGCGGAGAAACCACCGGCCGGGGTGAGCTGGATGATCCGACGCCCCATGGTCCGCATGATCCGCCAGCCACCGGCATAGGTTCCCGCGCTGATCGCAAGCGCGGCTGCTATGACCACCCACAGCGGTACGTCGAAGGTGTCGATCTGCCCCGACGTGACCAGGGCCAGGGTGATGATCCCCATGGTCTTCTGCGCGTCCTGCAATCCGTGCCCGAAGGCCATCGTCCCCGCGGAGATGATCTGCGCGTACCGGAAACCGCGATTGGCCCGCGCCACGTGTGCGTCGCGGAAGGACCAGAGCACGACGAGCATGAACAGGAAGCCCAGTCCGAATCCGACCAGCGGTGCGATGATCATCGGAACCAGGACCTTCTCGACGACCCCCATCCACTGAACCGTGTGCACCGCAGCCAGGGCGGCGCCGATGAGCCCGCCGATCAGGGCATGCGAGGACGAGGAGGGCAGTCCGAAGTACCAGGTGATCATGTTCCACGTGATCGCACCGACCAGCGCGGCGAAAACGATCTCCAGGCCGTTGCCACCAGTGGGAGTGTCGATGATTCCGGCGCCGACGGTCTTGGCGACCTTGGTGGAGATCAGAGCGCCGACGATGTTCATCACCGCCGCCAGCGCCAGCGCCGTACGCGGGGTCAAGGCCTTGGTCGACACCGACGTCGCGATCGCGTTGGCCGCGTCGTGAAAGCCGTTGGTGTAGTCGAAGACGAGCGCAATAATGATGATCGCGATCAACGCGAGGGTGGCGCCTTCCACCGTCTAGGACTCCTTGACCGCGATGGTCTCCACCACGTTCGCCACGTGCTCGAAGGCGTCGGCGGCCTCTTCGAGCAGGTCGGCCACCTCCTTGAGCTTCATGACCTCGAGGGCCTCGAACTCGCCGGAGAACAACCGGGACAGCAGCCGTCGGTAGAGCTTGTCCGCCTCGTTCTCCAGACGATTGACCTCGATCCAGTAGTCCGGAAGGTTCTTCATCGTCTGTAGCCGCGGCATCGCCTCGGCAGTGGTCTGGGCGGCGCGCAGGATCAACTCCACCTGTTGAGCCATCTCGGCAGGAAGCGTGCCCAGGCCGGTCAGGACGACGATGTCCGCGGCGGCCTCGATCGAATCCATCACGTCGTCCAGGTCCGAGGCGAGGTTGTAGATGTCCTCGCGGTCGAAGGGGGTGACGAAGCTGGAGTTGAGCTGCTTGAAGATCGAGTGGGTGATCGTGTCGCCGTCGTGCTCGTACTGGTGCAGTTGCTCCATCAGTTCGTTGCGGTTGCCGTTGAGGTGCACGAAATCGGCGAGAACCCGAGTCGCGGCTACCAGGTTGTTCGCCGAGTCGGTGAACATCTGGTAGAAGCTGCTGTCCTTGGGGGTGAGGCTGAAGCGCGGCACCTGTTGACTCCGAGACGGTTGTGGATGCGGCGGGCCCGCCGTCGGGCAGCATAGGTGAACGCCAGATGAATCCGCAGACGACCTGCTCGGGTGCCTCGATCGGGCAGCCGGCTAGCCGGTGCGCTCGTCGACGACGGCCCCGAAGTTGCTGGATTGAGGAGACGGTCGAGGCGGATCAGGAGCCGGAACACCCTGCACCGGTGCTGGTACTGGCCGCCGGTTCAGAGCCGGGCAGGGGGCGTCCACCGATATGCTGGCCCCGTTGTCGCCCCGGACGCGTCGGGCAATGGCCTGGCGATCGCGGCCCTGGCCGTGGGTGCGGTAGGCCTGGTCGTCGGGTCGCTTGGGCTGTTCTTCGGATTGCGCGCCCGCCGCCGTACCGTGGAGTCGAGATGGAATCCCGACGACTGTCGGCCGGCCTGGCTGTGTTGCTGGTCGGCTTGCTGCTGGCACTGGCCGGGTGCTCGGCTTCGGCTGATGAGCAGAGCGAGCACGACATGTCGTCGATGGACACCGGCATCGCGACGGTCGAGGGTGGACCGGACACGCCGTACCGAGGACTGGCGCCCACTGAGCCTTTCCCGCGTCCGACGTTCACCTTGACCGACTCCGCCGGTGGGCCGTACGACTTCATGGCCGAGACATCAGGTGAGTTGACGCTGCTGTTCTTCGGCTTCACGAACTGTCCGGACGTCTGCCCGACGACGATGGCGAATGTGGCGGTCTCGCTTCGCAATGTTGAACAGTCGCTGGCCCAGGAGGTCAACGTGGTCTTCGTGACCACCGACCCGGCGCGCGACGACGCCGCCACGCTCGGTGCCTATCTCGAGCGCTTCGACGCCGACCTGCCGGTTTCTTTCATCGGGTTGACCGGCGACCTGGCCGCGGTCGAGGCGGCGCAGAGTGCGGCCGGGGTGCCGATCGCGGAGGACGACGGGCAGACCCATTCCACGCTGCTGTTGCTCTTCGGGCGCGACGACTTGGCGCGGGTGGCGTTTCTGGCCGGCAGCGTTCCCGACGACATCACCCACGACCTGGAACTCATCGCGGGGAAGTGACGATCTCGACATCTTCTACGACCGGGGGCTCGCTGCCCTGGCTGCAGCGCTGGGTGACCGTGTTGGGGCTCGCGTGCGGTCTTGCCCTGTTGACGGCTGCGCCGGCTGGGGCCCACGTGGGTGACTCCCCAGCTGCGGAAACTTCTCGGGCTCGATCACGTCGATCAGTCCGGCTCTGCCCGAGGGAATCTCGGTGCAGATCATCGAGTTCGGCAACCGTCTCCGGCTGTCCAACGGGGGCGACGAGGTCGTCTCCGTCCCCGGTTACTCATCCGAGCCGTACCTCCAGATCGGCCCAGACGGCGTGCAACGCAACGACAACAGTCCGGCGACCTATCTCAACTCGAGCCGGGATGGGACCACGCCACTGCCTGAGCGAGCCGATCCGCAGGCCGACCCGTTCTGGGTCAGTCTCAGTTCGGAGACCGTGTACGAATGGCACGACCACCGCACGCATTGGATGTCGGCGCTGCTGCCGCCACAGGTACGGGCCGATCCTGACGTCTCGCACCGGGTGATCGAGTGGATGGTGCCGCTGGAGATCGACGGTCGCGCCTACTCGGTCGCCGGCGTGCTGGATTGGACGCCGCCGCCGCCGGGTTGGGCGTCGTACGCGGTTCTGGTCGTGTTGGTCGGGACCGGGGCGGCGGCAGGCTGGTTGTGGCGCTCGCCGCGGCTGGCTGCGGGCTTGCTCGTCCTCGCTGGCGCGGGATCGGTCTGGCATGTGGCGAGCACCCCGCTGCCTTTCGGAGATGCGTCGTCGGTCGTGTACGGGCTGCTTGCAGTGCTCGTGCCAACGGTACTGGTGCTGGTCCTGACGTACTTCGCCGTACGGGCCGTACGGCGGCCGCCAGTTGTTGGGGTTCGGGCTCGGCGCCGTACCTGATCGCGATCTCCGGTTGGCTGCTGGTCGTCGAGGCGCTGCCCGATCTGGACGTGCTGTTCCGGTCGAATGTCTCTGCAATCGGTCCGGCCTGGGGAGCCCGCCTAGCCGTCTTGTTGCTGCTGGGTCTGGGATTGGGTCTGGCGATCGGCTCTGTCGGACTGATGCGCGCACGTCCAAAGACGGTGCCCGACAAGCCTCGAACTGTCTTGGCTGCCTGAGCTGTCAGGTGCCGCAGTCGCTGCCTCAGCCGTGCAGTAGTCTCGACTTTCCGTAAGGGGCTGTGGCGCAGCTGGTAGCGCACCACACTGGCAGTGTGGGGGTCAGGGGTTCGAGTCCCCTCAGCTCCACCGTTGAAAGGCATTGCCCTACAAGGCTTTTCCAGCCTAGGTTTCA
>JACCTM010000484.1 GCA_013812385.1 Geodermatophilaceae bacterium
CGCTGATTGGTGATCGGCGAGATGAACGAGCTCAGCAGATAACCATGCGCGCAGTGCAGCTCCAGCAGGTCGAATCCGGCCCGATCCGCGGCTGCGGCCGCGGCAACGAACTGATCCCGAATCTCGGCCATCTCGTCGATGCTGAGTTCGCGCGGGATCTGGTTCACGCCGGCCTTGTACGGCAGTGCCGACGGGGCGACCAGCGGCCAGTTGGCCTCCGCATCCTCCAGCGGCTGGTCGATGCCCTCCCACATCAGCCGGGTCGATCCCTTGCGACCGGAGTGCCCCAGCTGGATCCCGATCGCCGCGCTGGATTGTTCGTGCACGGTGTCGACGATCCGCGCCCAAGCGCTCTCATGCTCCGGCGCGTACATCCCGGTGCAGCCCAATGTGATCCGGCCGGGCGCGCTGACACACACCATCTCGGTCATCACCAGACCCGCCCCACCGAGCGCTTTGCCGCCGAGGTGCAGCAGGTGGAAGTCGGTCGGCAGTCCGTCCACCGAGACGTACATGTCCATCGGGGACACGACCACCCGGTTGTGCAGGATCAACCCACGCAACCTGAACGGCTGGAACATCGGTGGCCGGACCTCTGCCGCACCGATGTCCCGCGCGTAGGCCCGGTCCATCTCCTCGACGAACTCCGGGTCGCGTACGCGCAGGTTGTCGTGGGTGACCCGGCGGCTACGGGTCAGGATATTGAACGCGAACAGCGCTGGGTCCTGATGGGTGTACTGGCCCAGGTTCTCGAACCATTCCAGGCTCGCCTGGGCGGCGCGCTGGGTGGACTGTACGACCGGACGTCGCTCGGCCTCGTACGCGATCAACCCGGCGTCGACCGAGCCCTCCTCGTGCAAGCAGGCGGCAAGGGCCAGCGCATCCTCCATCGCGAGTTTGGTCCCGGAGCCGATGGAGAAGTGCGCGGTATGCGCGGCGTCCCCGATCAGCACCACATTGCCCCTACGCCACTTCGCATTACGTACAGTCGTGAAGCTGATCCACTTCGACCCGTTGCCGACGACCTTGTGTCCACTTAGGACATCGGCGAACAACTCGGTCACCTTGGCGATCGCGGCCTCGTCGTTCTGACCCGGACCTAGCATGTTCGCATCGACGGCATCGAAGCCGGCGGCGCGCCAGACATCGTCGGCCATCTCGACAATGAACGTGGATCCGGCTGCGCCGTACGGGTATCCGTGGATCTGCATCACCCCGTACGGCGTCTGCTCGATGTAGAACTTAAACGCCTCGAACACCAGGTCGGTGCCCAGCCACATGTACTTGCACTGCCGTACGTCCAAAGTCGTCCCGAGCTCCGCCGCGTACCGAGCTCGTACGGGTGAATTGACCCCGTCGCTGGCCACCACGAGGTCGTACGCCGAAGTCAGCTCGTCCAACGGCGGCGCGACCGTACGGAAGTGGGTGACTACACCGAGGTCAGCACAACGCTCCTGCAGGATCTGCAGCAACCTGACCCGGGCCAGCGCTGCGAAGCTGTGCCCGCCGGAGGTGAAGGTCTGCCCGGCGAAGTGCACGTCGATGTCGTCCCAGCGTGCGAACTCGCGCTGCATCGCGGCGAACACTGCGGGGTCGGCATGCTCGATGCCGCCGAGCGTCTCGTCGGAGAACACCACCCCGAAGCCGAAAGTGTCGTCGGACGCGTTGCGCTCCCAGACGGTGATCTCGTGACGTGGGTCGAGTTGCTTGGCCAGAGCGGCGAAGTACAAGCCGCCGGGCCCACCGCCGATCACCGCAATCTTCATTACGATCCAGCCGTTGCGGCGGTAGCACTCGCGACATCAGCGTCAGCGTCAGCGTCAGGCGTCCGCAGCCGGAAGCGTTGCAGCTTGCCGGTGTTGGTCCGCGGCAGCTGATCGACGAACTCGATCCGGCGCGGGTATTTGTACGGCGCGATGGTCGCTTTGGCATGGTCCTGGAGTTCCTTGGCCTTTGCGTCATCGCCGGCGACGCCGTCGCGGAGCACGACATAGGCGGTGACCAGCATGGTGCGCTCCGCGTCAGGAAGACCGACGACGCCGCACTCGAGCACGTCGGCATGCCCTAGCAGAGCGGCCTCTACCTCGGGTCCGGCGATGTTGTAGCCCGACGAGATGATCATGTCGTCGGATCGTGCTTGATACCAGAAATAGCCATCGGCATCCCGGGTATAGGTGTCGCCGGTCAGGTTCCAGCCGTTCTGCACGTACACCGATTGCCGGTCGTCAGCCAAGTACCGGCACCCGGTGGGACCCTTGACCGCCAAGCGGCCGAGTTCGCCGACCGCCACCTCGTTCCCGTCCTCGTCGAGCACCGCTCCGACGTAGCCAGGCACGACGAGACCCGTTGCCCCTGGCCGGATCTCGTCGTCCGCGCTGGCGATGAAGATGTGCAGCATCTCGGTGGAGCCGATGCCGTCGATGATCTGCAGCCCGGTCGCGGCCTGGAACGCGTCGAAGACGGCCTTGGGCAACGTCTCACCCGCCGACACGCATCGCCGGAGGCTGGCCAATTGTGCCGGATCGGGCAGGGCGGCCAGCGCTCGATAGGCCGTCGGCGCGGTGAACAACACGCTGACCCTGTGCGCTGCAATGTGTCCGGCCAACTCGTCCGGACTTGCCCGCTCGACCAGCAGAATGGCCGCCCCGACCGACAGGGGAAACAGCACCGTCCCGCCGAGCCCGTAGGTGAAGGCCAGCGGCGGCGTACCGGTGAACACGTCCTCGCGTACGGCCTTGAGGACGTAGGCACCGAAGGTGTCGCAGGTGGCCAGCAGGTCGCGATGAAAGTGCATGGTTGCCTTCGGGCGACCCGTGGTGCCCGAGGTGAAGGCCAGGATCGCAGCGTCGTCGGCGGAGGTGGGCACAGCCTCGTACGTCGTCGGCTTGTCGGCGGCCCGGGCACTCAGATCGTCGGGCGCGTCGCTGCCGTAGGTCACCGTGATCAGTCCGGGCAACGCTGCCGTTTCGAGGTCCTCGACGAAGCGGTGATCGCAGATCGCGAACTGCGCTGCCGAGATCTCGCCAACGACGCCGATCTCACCGGAGCGCAGCAGCGACATCGTGCTGACTACGACCGCCCCGGCCTGGAGAGCTGCCAGCCAGCTGACCACGAGCCACGGGTTGTTGGGCCCACGGAGCAGCACCCGGTTGCCGGGCACGACGCCCAGATCCTCGGTCAGCACATGTGCCACCTGTGCGGTGCGGGCGGCAACGTCGCCGTAGGTCCAGCTCGTCCCGTCCGGCGCGAGCAGACAGGGTCTGTCGGCGCCGCTGGCCGCGAGGCCGCGGTCGAGCAGCGCGCCGGCTGCGTTGAGCTGCTCTGGATAGTCCAGCTCGGGCAGGTCGTAGAGCATCTCCGGCCACTGGTCAGCCGGTGGCAAGTTGTCCCGCGCGTAGGTGTCCACATGCGACGAGGGCATCAGCTGCACTCCCTGAACTCCTTTGCTCGACTCGTGCGGTCCCGTCCTCAGTATCGCCGCAAGCACCCGTTTGCGGCGCGATCGTGGAACTGTGCGATGCGGCGCTGGCCAGATCGTTGTGATCCGCGGGTTTGTCGGGAGCGACCGTGTTCGTCAGCCTATGTTGACAGCGTGGCGTCGGCAACGAATGCTGACAGTTGGACTATCCGGCTGGTAGCGCGGCAATGCCCTGGATCTCGACCAGGGCGGTGTCGTCCCACAGTCGCGCGATCCCGATGCCGGCCATCGCCGGGTAGTCGGTCCCGATCAGCCGCCGCCAGATCCTCCCGATCTCCGCGGCGTGCGCTTTGTAATCGGCCAGGTCGACCGCGTAGATCGTCAGGCTGGTCAGCTGTTCGGCCGTGCCGCCCGCTGCGCTTAGGGCAGTCAGCAGGTTGCTGAGGGCCTGTTCGAACTGGGCCACGACATCGCCCGTACCGACGATCTGCCCGTCGGCGCCCATCGCGGTCTGCCCGGCGAGGAACACCATCCTGGCGCCCGGCGGGGCCACGACAGCGTGCGCAAATCCGGACGGGCGGGCCAGCTCGGGTGGGTTCACCCGCTGCGGACGGTTGGCCCGAGCAGCGCTGACCCCGGTGACGGCGGCTGCCCGGACCTCGTCGCTCACGAGTGATCCCGGCGGCGATCAGGGGGAGATTGGTACGCGCCCTGAGCCGGGCCCGGCTGGGCGTTGCAGATCATGACTGCACCGCCCCGCCGTCGACCTCGATGCCTTGCCCGCTGACCGACGGGCTGTCCAGGCAGAACTGCACGGCGGTGGCCACCTCCGCGACGGTGATCAGGCGCCCGGTGGGTTGCTGGTTGGCGAAGTAGGCCCGGACGGCTGCGGCGTCTCGACCCGTGTGGGCGACGACATTGGCGATCGAGCCGTCGGTCATCGGGGTGTCGACGTACCCGGGGCAGATCGCGTTGACGGTGATTCCGGTCTGGGCGAGTTCGGCTGCCACGGAACGCACCAACCCCAGGACGCCGTGCTTGCTCGCGGTGTAGGCCGCGATCAGGGGCTCGCCGCGTTTGGCCGCCGCCGAGGCGATCACGACGATCCGGCCGTACCCGCGCTCCTTCATGCCCGGTACGGCCCGCCGGATGCAGCGAAACGGCGCGGTGAGGTTCAGATCCAGCATTCGCGCCCAGTCCGCGTCGGTGGTCTTGTGGACCGGCGCCGACATGGCCGCACCCGCGTTGGCGACCAGTACGTCGATACGACCGAAGGCATCCTCGGCGGCGGCGAAGACCCGATCCACCGCACCGGAATCGGTGAGATCGGCGGCAATGCAGATCGCCTCACCCGGCAGCGATGCCGCGACCGCCTCGAGCTCCTCGGTACTACGGGCAGTGAGCACCACTCGGTGCCCGGAGGCGGACAGACTCTGCGCGATCGCCGCACCGATGCCTCGGCCGGCACCGGTGATCAACGCGACCGGAGACTCCTCAGACATGGCGTGACCGTAGCCGCAGCACCTGAGGTCGGCCGCGTTGTACCCCGGAATTGAGCACGGAATAGGGGGTCAGACGCGCTGTACCTCGGGGCAGACGGGGGAATGGGCCGCTCCCGTACGGAATAGGGTCGGGTGGTGATCACGCCCGAGGAGTTCACCGACGTCCGCTACGACATCGAGGGCGCCGGGTACGCCGTACTCACGATCGACCGGCCGGAGCGGATGAACAGTTTCACCGGCCGTACCGTCGACGAGCTGATCAGCGCGTTCAAGCACGCCTGGGTGGACAAGCGGGTCGCCGCTGTCGTGCTGACCGGAGCCGGGGAGAGGGCATTCTGCACCGGCGGGGATGTGAAGCTGCGGGCCGAGACCGGGGGGTACGGCGAAACGGAGTGGGGCAGCTTCGAGATCGAGCGGCTGCACCGCATCATCCGGGAGATCCCCAAGCCGGTCATCGCCGCCGTGAATGGCGCAGCCGTCGGGGGCGGGCATGTCCTGCATGTGCTCTGCGACCTGTCCGTCGCCGCCGAGCACGCCCGTTTCGGCCAGACCGGACCCAAGGTCGGATCGTTCGATGCCGGGTTCGGATCCGCTTATCTGGCAAGGGTTGTCGGCGAAAAGCGCGCGCGCCAGATCTGGTTCCTGTTGGACTTGTTCGACGCTGCGACCGCCGAGCGCTGGGGGCTGGTCAACGAGGTCGTACCGGCCGATCAGCTGATGGCCAAGGCGGGGGAGTACGCCACGAAGATCGCGTCGTACTCCCCGACGGCCCTGAAGTTCCTCAAGCATTCCTTCAACGCCGACACCGATCACCTGGGTGGGATCGGAGCCTTGGCCTTCGACGGCTTGAACCTGTTCACCGAGACCGACGAGAGTAAGGAAGGTGCGGCGGCTTTCACCGAGAAACGCCCGCCGGACTTCACGGCCTACCGCTAGACACGGTCGAGGACGACCACCGGGATCTCTCGGTCGGTCTTGGTCTGGTACTCGTCGTAGGGCGCCCAGTGCTTGAGCATCTCCGCCCATAGCTCGGTGCGCTCCTCGCCGGTCGCTGTGCGCGCGCGGGCGCGGAATCGATCGTCCCGGACCTGCACCTCGACCTCGGGCTGTTCGACAAGATTGACGTACCAGTCCGGGTGCGTCGGGTTGCCGCCCTTGGAGGCGACGACGACCGGGCTGTCCCCGGCCAAGCCATAGATGAGCGCCTTGTCCCGTGGCTGGCCGGATTTGCGACCGGTCGTGGTCAGGATCAGGGCCTGGGTGCCATTCCAGTCGTGGCCTTCTTCGCCGTTCGTCTCGCGGTACCTCTGCACGTGTTCGTCGCCGTAGAGCATCGGTCTCTTCTCCGTTCGGTCACCGGATTATCTCGGTATCTAGAAGCGCATCGACGGTACGGGCATTCCGGCCCGCCGGAGTTTCGGCCGGATCCGCCGGCGT
>JACCTM010000009.1 GCA_013812385.1 Geodermatophilaceae bacterium
CCGAGCGCAACGGCATCTACATCATCGACCTGCAGCAGACGCTGACCTACATCGACGATGCCTACGACTTCATCAAGCAGACCGTCGCGCACGGCGGGACGGTGCTGTTCGTCGGCACCAAGAAGCAAGCGCAGGAAGCGATCGCCGAACAGGCCAACCGCGTCGGGATGCCGTACGTGAACCAGCGTTGGCTGGGCGGGATGCTCACGAACTTCCAGACCGTGCACGGCCGGCTACAGCGCCTCAAGGAGCTGGAAACGATGGAGCAGACCGGGGTGACCGCGACCCTGAGCAAGAAGGAAGCCCTCGGACTGTCCCGCGAGAAGGCCAAGCTCGAGCGCAGTCTCGGCGGAATCAGGGACATGGCCAAGACGCCCAGCGTGGTCTGGATCGTGGACACCAAGAAGGAGCACATCGCCGTCGGTGAAGCCCGCAAGCTGGGCATCCCGGTGGTGGCGGTCCTGGACACGAACTGTGACCCGGACGAGGTCGATTACAAGATCCCGGGCAACGACGACGCGATCCGCAGCGCCGCGCTGCTCACCCGAGTCGTCGCCGACGCAGTCGCCGACGGCTTGATGGCCCGACAGGCTGCACAGAGTGCTGCCAGTGAGGGCGCAGACAGCCCGGACGCCGCGGAGATCGGCGCCAACGAACCGCTCGCCGAATGGGAGCGAGAGCTACTCGAGGGCAAGCGGCCGGTATCCGGTTCGGTGGCAGCTCAGGCTCCAGCAGCTTCGGCAGAGCCTGACGCCGAAGCCACTCAGATGTCATCGACGAATGGGGCACCCGCCCCAGCCTCACAGACTGCTGCGAGCCAAGCCGCACCGGCGGCCTCCTCGGAACCGGCCCCCGCGGCCGCTGCCGACGCCGAGGGCGAGCAGGCCCCAGCCGCGACCAGCTGACGGGCCGGGCGAAGCCAGGCCGCACGACCGAGAGGACCGGCGTGGGGCAAGCGACCCGCGTCTGCGCTGAGCGCTGATCGAGAGAGCAGCGCCGAACGCCCACAAGAGTGGAGGACACCGATATGCCCAACTTCACCGCTGCCGATGTCAAGCGGCTGCGCGACATGACCGGGTCCGGGATGATGGCGTGCAAGAACGCCCTCACCGAGGCCGATGGCGACTTCGACAAGGCTGTCGAACTGCTCCGGATCAAGGGAGCCAAGGACGTCGGCAAGCGCCTCGAGCGGGCCGCGGCTAACGGCCTCGTGCTGATCAAGGATGGCGCGATGCTCGAGCTGAACTGCGAGACCGATTTCGTGGCCAAGAACGCCGGCTTCCAGGATCTGGCTGGTCGGCTCATCGATGTCGTGCTCGCCGCAAGGCCAGCCGACGTGCCGGCCCTGCTGGCCGTATCCAACACTGACGCAGGCACCGTCGCCCAGACGCTGCAGGACGAGTCGGCCAAGATCGGTGAGAAGCTCGAGATTACCCGGTTCGTGGTCTTCGACGGCACCACCGCGTCATACCTGCACCGCAAGGCGACCGACCTGCCGCCGGCGATCGGTGTGCTGGTCGAGTACGAGGGCGGTGCGCAGGACACGGCCAGGTCCGTCGCCATGCAGGTGGCCGCGAGCCGCCCCAAGTTTCTCGCCCGCGACGAGGTCCCCGCCGACGTCGTCGATTCCGAGAAGCGGATCGCCGAGCAGACTGCCCGCGAGGAAGGTAAGCCCGAGCAGGCGATGTCCCGGATCATCGAGGGCCGGGTGGGTGCCTTCTACAAGGACTTCGTCCTCCTCGAACAGGCATCGATCACCGACCCGAAGCGGGATGTCGCAGCGGTGCTCGCCGAGGCCGGAGTTACGGTACGTCGGTTCGCCCGCTTCGAAGTCGGACAGCCGTAGGGCAGGATCGCGGCCATGGAACCACCGACGCAGCCACTGGGGTATGGACGGGTACTGCTCAAGCTCTCCGGTGAAACCCTCGGCGGCGGCAAGGTGGGCATCGATCCCAACGTGGTGGCCGACATCGCCCGGCAGGTGGCTCAGGTCGCCCGTCGGGGGATCCAGATCGCCATCGTCGTCGGGGGAGGGAACTTCTTCCGCGGCGCCGAGCTCTCCCAGCGGGGCATGGAGCGAGGCCGCGCCGACTACATGGGGATGCTTGGTACCGTAATGAATTGCCTTGCGCTGCAGGATTTTTGCGAGAAGGCAGGCGTTGCCACCCGGGTTCAGACCGCGATTACGATGGGTCAGGTCGCCGAGCCCTACATCCCGTTACGAGCCATTCGGCACCTGGAGAAGGGCCGGGTCGTCATTTTCGGGGCCGGCGCCGGGATGCCGTACTTCTCGACCGACACCGTGGCCGCCCAGCGCGCCTTGGAGATCGGCTGCGAGGTGCTGCTACTGGCCAAGAACGGTGTGGACGGGGTCTATGACGCCGATCCGCAGAAGGTGCCCGGCGCAGTCAGGTTCGACATGATCACCCATGGCGAGGTACTGGCCCGCGGGCTTGCCGTAGCCGACGCGGCGGCGATCAGCCTGTGCCAGGCAAACGGACTGCCCATAGTCGTGTTCAGCCTGGACGTCGACGGCAACATCGCCCGGGCGGTCGATGGTGAGAAGATCGGTACCCAGATCGTCACACCACTGTGACGCCCATTGCGCGCTGGAGCCGCTGACCGAACGAGACGACCGACCACACTGAGCACACTGGCCGAGGATGGAGGACCGCGTGATCGACGACACACTGCTCGACGCCGAGGACCGCATGGACAAGGCGGTGTCGGTGTTGCGGGAGGATCTCGGCACGCTCCGCACGGGTCGTGCGACGCCGTCGATGTTCAACAAGATCCTGATCGACTATTACGGGGCCCAGACCCCGATCCCGCAGATGGCTTCGATCAACATCCCTGAAGCGCGGATGGCGATCATCAAGCCGTACGACATCAGCCAGCTGGCGGCGATCGAAAAGGCCATCCGCGACAGTGATCTCGGGGTCAACCCGGGCGGCGACGGCACCATGCTGCGAATCGTCTTCCCGCAATTGACCGAGGAACGCCGGCGCGACCTCGGCAAGGTGGCCCGCACCAAGGGTGAGGACGGCAAGGTGGCGGTCCGCAACATCCGTCGACGGGCCAAGGAAGAACTGGAGCGCCTGCAAAAGGATGGCGAAGTCGGTGAGGACGACGTTCGCCGAGCCGAGAAGGAACTGGACGACATCACCTCGACCCACGTCGGGACGATCGACGAGGCGGTCAAGACCAAGGAAGCCGAGCTACTCGAGGTCTGATCGGTGCTCGAGGAGAAGCCCAAGGACCGGCTTGGCACACCGAGGACACCGTCGGATTCGACGACGGAAGGAGTCTCTTCCGGTCCAGCGCGTCCGGCGCCGGTCCTCGATCCAGCCAGTGGCCGGCCTTCGCA
>JACCTM010000015.1 GCA_013812385.1 Geodermatophilaceae bacterium
CAGACCTCCGCCACACTCCAGGCGCGCGGGTTTGCCGTGTTCAGCATCAACTACCGACTTGCCGGAGAAGGCCGCCCCGGTGAGCCCATGCAGACCCAGGACGTGGCCGCGGCGGTGGCCTGGGTCATCGACAATGGGGCGCAGTACGGAGCCGACGACACTGGTGTCCGCCTGGTGGGCGGGTCGTCCGGCGCTCAGCTGGTGGCACTGGCCGGCCAGCAGATCAACGCATCCCGGCCCGGCGCCATCCGCAGCATCGTCGCCATGTCCGGGCCGATGGACTTCGTCGTGATCGTCCGAGAAAACCTGACCCTGTCAGCGCGCGAGCGGACCGGAAAGACCATTCCGGTCTATCTCGGGTGCCGCCTGGCCGCCTGCACGGACGAGCAGATACAGGCCGCGTCCCCGGTGTACAACGTCTCTGCCTCGTCGCCGCCTTTCCTGATCATCAATTCCGATGACGAGATCGTGCCGGTCGAGCAGGCGCAGGCGCTGCAGGAGGCGTTGAGCGCCGCAGGTCTGCCCAGCACGCTGCGAATCGTGCCAGGCCAGGATCATGGGCTCGTCCTGTTGGACAGCGTTGAGGACGACGTAGTGACATTCCTACGAGCGTGACGGCCCAGCCCTCGGCGCCCGATCAGAGCAGCACTACTCGCCCTTGTCCTCGATCTCCCAGGCATGGTCCAGGACATGCCAGGCGAAGCGCCGTACGGCGTAGCGCAGCGGCCAGCCCTTCTGGATCAGCGGCGAACCGTCCGAAGCCGACGACAGCACAGCGAGAATCTGCTCCCGCCGGCTCCGAACTGCGGCGGGGGACAGGTCCGAGGACCTGGGGTCCTGGCGGATCCCGATCTGGCGGGCGTAGCCGGCCTCGGCCGCGACGACGTGCTCGACGATCTTGTCCCGATCACGGCCGCCACCGCGCGGACCCTTGCGCAGAGTGGCCGGGGCATGTGCCGCGATGTCGTCCAGGAGCTCCCAGCTGGCCTGCAACAAGGCGGCCTGACGACCGGCCTTCAGCGCAGTGATCTTATCGGAGTCAGCCTTGGGTGGCTTGTCCAGCACGCCGAACTCGGTGCTTCCCGATCCTTCTAGGCGTTCCACCACCTGGAAGTCCAGTGCCGCTGGCCAGCGGACTCCGGCGGCCGCGGCGACGGGTTCGTACCGCTGCGCGTAGGTGGCCAGAGCCGCCACAGCGAGTTCCTCGGTCTTGGCTGCTCGGCACCAACCCGGCCACTCCAGGGCGCAGGCGAATGCCCTGCGGTCGGTGGCCTCGGTGTACACCTTGATCGTTGCCATGCTCGTCAGCTGGGAGAGTGAGCCGTGGACATCAGAAGTTGGCCGGTCCGCCGGCGATCGCCTCGCCGATCTCCTGCAGCGCCTTGACCTGTTCGGATGTCAACCGGTCGAAGATCTGTTCGCGAACCGCATTGACGTGACCGGGCGCGATCTTCACGACCGCGGCCATGCCCTGCTCGGTGAGACTGGCCAGCATCCCTCGGCCGTCGTCCGGGCAAGCCCGGCGAGTGATCCATCCGCGCTCCTCGAGCCGGCTGACCGCATGCGACAGGCGGCTGCGCGACGAGAGTGAGCGTTCGGCCAGGTCACTCATTCGCAGCATCCGGTCCGGCGCCTCGGACAGTCGTACGAGGATCTCGTAATAGATATGCGGGATGTCGGCGTCGCGTTGGAGTTGTCCTTGGATGGCCTCCTCGATCGCCCTGGAGGCCGCCAAATAGCTGCGCCACGCGAGTTGCTCCTGCTCGTCGAGCCAGCGAGGTTGCACTGGCGCCTGGATTGTGGCGCTACGACTCACGAACTTGTTCCTCTCACCCCCGATGAAATACTTTAGCGTTCAACTACCTTCTATACTCCGTCAGTCTTCCGACACCTACGCGCTGTGGGAAGTTCCTAGCGACAGGAGAAACGCATGACCAGCATGACCGAAACCACGATCCCCGGCTATGTCGCCGGCACATGGACCATCGACCCCGTGCACTCCGACGTGTCTTTCACCGTCAAGCACATGATGGTCAGCAAGGTTCGTGGCCACTTCCGGACGTTCACCGGCACGCTCGTGACCAGTCCGGAGATCAACCAGTCCTCGGTCACCGCCGAGATCGACCTGGCGTCGTTCAACACCAACAACGAGCAGCGTGACACCCATATCCGCAGCAAGGACTTCTTCGAGGTCGAGACCCACCCAACCATGACATTCCGCTCCACGGGCATTCGCGCCGATGGCGAAGCCCACGTGATCGAGGGGGACCTCACCCTCCACGGCGTCACCAAGACGGTGCCGCTGGCGGTGGAGGTCAACGGCTTCGCCCCCGACGCCTACGGCGGCTACCGCGCCGGCTTTTCGGCCAGCACGGTCATCAACCGCAACGATTTCGGTATCGACATCAAGATGCCGATGGACGGGGGCGGTGTCGTCGTCGGTGACAAGATCAACATTCATCTCGAGATCGAAGCCGTTCTGGACCAGCCAACGTCCTGATCACCGGTCAGCGAACCCTCCCATCGACGTCGCGGAACCCGTGCGTTCAGGTATTCCCTACACGGGCTCCGCGACTGAAACGGGACGGATCACCGCCCGCCCCCACGTTGTGATGCGACCAAGGAGCCATCGACATGCCCATCACCCGCCTGAACCACGCCGTGCTGTACGTCCGTGACATCGAGGCAAGCGTTGCCTTCTACTCCGACGTACTGGGGTTCCGAAAGTTGGACATGCTCCCGGACGATTTTCATGGCGCCGCGTTTCTGCAGGCCGAGGGCTCGACCAATGACCACGATCTGGGTCTGTTCCAGATCGGCTCTGAGGCCGGCGCCTCGACCGCCGGCCGCTCGACGGTCGGGCTCTACCACCTGGCCTGGGAGGTGGACACCCTGACCGAGCTGGCCCGGGTCAGATCGGCCCTCAGCGCGGCGGGCGCACTCACCGGCGCCAGCGATCACAGCACCAGCAAGAGTCTGTACGGCACTGACCCCGACGGCATTGAGTTCGAGGTGGCCTGGTTCGTCCCGACCCCCCACCTGGACCACGACGTGCTCGCGGGTCGCAAGGGCATCAGCCGACTCGACCTCGACGCGGAACTCGAACGCTATGGAGCCAGCACGGTCGGCGGAGTTGGTTAGCTGTTCCAGCGTTCGAGAACCGGATAGGACTTGTCCCATCCCAGCACGCTGATCGTGGCGGTGCCGAGCACCAGATACTTCCCGAGCGCCACGTTCAGCCCTAACCAGCGCACGGCCAGGGCACGCAGACAATGACCATGGCCGAAGATCAACGCTGGCCCATCGAGCTGACGTAGATCCTCGACAACCTCGTCCAGGCGGTGAGCGACCTGCTCGGCGCTCTCCCCGTTGGGCACC
This sequence comes from Geodermatophilaceae bacterium, assembly GCA_013812385.1. Classification (GTDB taxonomy): domain Bacteria; phylum Actinomycetota; class Actinomycetes; order Mycobacteriales; family Geodermatophilaceae; genus JACCQS01. Next base: position 3,379 of record JACCTM010000015.1, read on the forward strand.
GGGTGTGTCCACAGGTTCCAGCCCTTGTCGCCCTCCCGGATCTGGGCACTGGTCAGCCCCTCGTAGTCACCATAGGCCCATTCGACCAGCCGGTCATCGACCACGGCACCGGCATACCCGGCCAGTTCGGCGGTGCGCCGGGCGCGCTGGCGCGGACTGGTGAATACGGCCGCGAAGGACTGGCCGGCGATCCGATCGGGTATCCCGAACGCGGCTTTTTCACCCTCCGGTAGCAGCGGCAGATCCGTGGTCGAGGTGTGCTTTCCGGACTTGCTCCACTCGGTGGCCCCGTGCCGGACGAGCCAGACGTCATGCTGGCCGCCCGTGGCGGCTAAGTCTTCGGGCGCTGCGCTAGCCGACATGCCGAGAAGTCTGCCCGATCCGAGGTCACCCGGTGACTGGCCGGGCGCTGTTCGCGGGGCCCTCAGCCCAACAGCCGCCGGGCAGCAGCCTCGATCTGGGCCTCTCCGAGCAGCACGTGAGCAGCCGCGGGGCCGAGCGGGACGAAGCTGTCCGCACTGCACACCCGCGCCAGCCGGTCGGAATACCCGCTGTCCACGAGGCCCGCGATAACAGCCTCGGAGATGCCGCCGCTGCAACGGGTTTCATCCACGATCAGCACGCGACCGGTTGCCTCGGCCTCTCGTACGACGTCTGCCAGGGGGAGAGGGGCCAGCCATCGGAGGTCGAGCACTCGAACCGCAATGCCAGCCGCTCCCAGCCGTTTGGCCACTCGAAGACTCATATGCAGCCCGTTCCCGAAGGTGACGATCACGAGGTCGCGCCCCGATCCGTGAGTTCGGGCCCGGCCGATCTCGACATGCTCCTGCGCCCATTGGTCCGGGGCCGCGTACGGCCAGAGCCACGCCCCGTCGTCCGGGCCGTGCAGGTCCCGAGCGTGGTAGAGCGCGATCGGCTCGACCATGACCGAGACGGTCCCATCGACCCGAGCGGCGGCCAGACAGCTTC
>JACCTM010000041.1 GCA_013812385.1 Geodermatophilaceae bacterium
CTACGACAAGGAACTGCGCCGGCTGGTCAAGGACCTCACCGAGACCATGCTCGACTCAGCCGGCGCGGGGCTGGCCGCTCCGCAGCTGGGCGTCAGCCTGCGGGTGTTCAGCTATCACGTCGACGACAAGATCGGTCATCTGATCAACCCGGTCGTGGACCTGGTCGGCGACGAGGAGCAGGAGGGGGAGGAGGGGTGCCTGTCCATTCCTGGCCTGTTCTTCGACTGCAAGCGGCACCTGCATGTGGTTGCCAAGGGGATGAACATGTACGGCGAACCGATCAGCATCGAGGGCAGCGAACTGATGGCTCGATGCGTACAACACGAGACCGACCACCTCGACGGTGTGCTGTTCATCGACCGACTCGACACCGAAACCCGGCGGGAAGCGCTCAGGGCAATCCGGGCGGCCGAGTGGAACGGCGAGCACACCGCAGTGGTCAAGGTCAGCCCGCACGGCCCGTTCGCCTTTCGTAGCGCGAGAGCGCTGCGCTGATCAGTCCCGCCGGCTCGAGCACTCTGCTCGAGCGGCTGCCAACCAATGCCGAGGGCAACGGCGCTGATCCGGACACGGTCTTCGAGGCATTCTCCGGCTGGTGCGACGACCAGGGTCTGACGCTCTACCCCGCGCAGACCGAAGCGCTGATCGAGCTGGTCAGCGGATCCAACGTGATCCTGTCCACGCCGACGGGCTCCGGAAAAAGCCTGGTCGCCATGGGTGCGCACTTCGCCGCGTTGACTCAGGGCAGGCGCAGCTACTACACCGCCCCGATCAAGGCCCTGGTCTCAGAGAAGTTCTTCGCCCTGGTGGCCGTGTTCGGTGCGGACAACGTCGGTATGTCCACCGGTGATGCCAGCGTCAACCCGGATGCCCCGATCATCTGCTGCACCGCGGAGATCCTCGCCAATCTCGCCCTGCGCGAGGGACCCTCGGCCGATGTGGCGCAGGTGGTCATGGACGAATTCCACTTCTACGCAGACCCCCAGCGGGGATGGGCCTGGCAGGTCCCGCTCCTCGAGCTGCCACGGGCGCAGTTCCTGTTGATGTCCGCGACGCTCGGCGAGGTCGGCAGATTTCGCGACGACCTGATCCGGCGCACCGGCCGGGAGACCGCCGTCGTGGCCTCGGCCGATCGGCCCGTACCGCTGTTCCATCACTACGTGACCACGCCGATCCACGAGACGGTCGAAGAGCTGCTGAGCACCCAGCAGGCACCGATCTACATAGTCCATTTCACTCAGGCGGGAGCGATCGAACGCGCCCAGGCACTGATGAGCATCAACGTGTGCACCCGGGCGGAGAAGGATCTGATCGCTGATCTGATCGGCTCATTCCGGTTCACCGCGGGATTCGGCAAAACCCTGTCCCGCCTGGTACGGCACGGGATCGGTGTCCACCACGCGGGGATGCTGCCCAAGTATCGGCGCCTGGTGGAGGTGCTGGCCCAGGCCGGGCTGCTCAAGGTCATCTGCGGCACGGACACGCTGGGAGTCGGGATCAACGTGCCCATCCGCACCGTGCTGTTCACCGGGCTGAGCAAGTACGACGGGACCAAGACCCGGTTGCTGAGCGCGCGGGAGTTCCATCAGATCGCCGGCCGGGCGGGACGGGCCGGCTATGACCCGGTCGGCAACGTCGTGGTACAGGCCCCCGACCACGTGGTGGACAACGAGCGGGCGCTGGCCAAGGCCGGCGACGATCCCAAGAAGCGCCGCAAGGTGGTGCGAAAGAAACCGCCGGAAGGGACTGTGGGGTATGGGAAACCGACGTTCGAGCGCCTGGTGGAGGCTGAGCCGGAGAGCCTGACCTCCAGCTTCGCCGTGAGCCACTCGATGCTGCTCAACGTGATCGCCCGGCCCGGCGACTGCTACGTCGCGATGCGGCACCTGCTGACAGACAACGACGAACCTCGCCCCCGCCAGCTGCGCCACATCCGTACGGCGATCGCCGCCTACCGTGCATTGCTGACCGCCGGTGTGGTGGAACAACTTTCCGCCCCCGACGCCCAAGGGCGTACCGCTCGGCTGACCGTGGATCTGCAACGCGACTTCGCGCTCAACCAACCGCTGTCCACCTTCGCCTTGGCGGCTACCGGGCTCCTGGATCGCGACTCGCCGAGCTACGCCCTTGATGTCGTGTCGGTGATCGAGTCGACCCTGGAGAACCCGCGTCCCGTGCTGTCAGCGCAGCGGTCCAAGGCCCGCGGCGAGGCCGTGGCCGCGATGAAGGCCGAGGGCATCGAGTACGACGAGCGGATGGAGCTGCTGGAGGAGGTGACCTATCCGCAGCCGCAGGCCGACCTGCTTGCCGCGGCGTACGAGACATACCGGCGCGGTCACCCGTGGGTGGGCGACCATGAACTGCAGCCCAAGTCGGTGGCCCGTGACCTGTTTGAACGGGCGATGAACTTCGTCGAGTACGTCGGTTTCTACGGCCTCGCGCGAGCTGAGGGAACGGTGCTGCGCTATCTGGCCGATGCGTACAAAGCATTGCGCCAGACCGTCCCCGAAGAAGCTCGGACCGACGAGCTCGCTGACTTGATCGCCTGGCTGGGAGAGCTTGTCCGGCAAGTTGATTCGAGCCTGCTCGACGAGTGGGCAGAGCTGCTGAACCCGACCAAGCCGGAGCCGTCGCTGTCCGCGGTCCGCGACGATCGCCCGCCCCCGGTCACCTCAAACGTCCGCGCCTTTCGGGTGCTCGTCCGTAACGCGATGTTCCGTCGGGTCGAACTCAGCGCATTGCGCCGATACGACGACCTGGGCGATCTCGACGCCGAATCCGGCTGGGACGCAGATGCGTGGGCGGTCGCACTAGAGACGTACTTCGAGGCACACGACCAGATCAGCACGGGTCCCGACGCTCGCGGGCCGGGCCTGCTGATGATCGAGCAGCTTCCCGATCGCTGGCTGGTCCGCCAGATCTTCGACGATCCAGCCGGTGACCACGACTGGGGGATCAGCGCCGAGGTGGACCTCGCGGCATCGGACGAGGCCG
>JACCTM010000070.1 GCA_013812385.1 Geodermatophilaceae bacterium
CATCGGGCTCGACGTTCACGCAGCGGCGCAGGGCCGGAAAGCCGACGGCTTCCCGGCCCTGTGCCTCAGTGCTGCGGATCAGGCGCTACCGTCCGCGCCGCCGTCGGCCCCACCATCGGAGCCATGCTCGTCACCGCCGTCAGCGCCGCCGTCAGCGCCGCCGTCCGCGCCGCCGTCAGCGCCGCCGTCAGCGCCGCCGTCAGCGCCGCCGTCCGTACCCGTGGCACCGCCGTCCGCGCCGCCGTCCTGAGTGCCGGGCGTACCCGATGCTCCACCGTCGGCTGGGCCTTCGGTTACTGCGCCTGTCTCGTCCGTCGTCGTCATAGTGCCTCCCAATGCTGAAACCGGGATCGATACGAGCGAGCGCTGTGCAGGCCGTATCGGGCAGGTTCGATCGAACTAGCCACTGCAAGGTCTACTCCCCCGAGACGGCCCTGTGACGCGGGGGTTGGCAGGGCTGGGCCGGATCCGGTCAGGCGGCTAGCATGACAGGTGTCGAACACTTGTTCGAGCAACCTGACGATGTAAGCCGATGGTCAGTGGCTGGTAGGAAGTCTCGGCTGGGGAGGGAGCATGGAATGAGCGGTCCGTCGGCCGCATCGTCTGCAGCTTCTTCGGATACCGGGATCCTGCACGTCGACATGGACGCTTTCTTCGCCAGCGTCGAGGTTCGGCGCCGTCCTGAACTCGCCGGTCTACCGGTCATCGTCGGCGGAGCCGGCAACCGGGGAGTGGTCACCTCGGCGACCTACGAGGCGCGCCGCTACGGCGTGCGTAGTGCGATGCCGATGTCCCGAGCGCGTCGGTTGTGCCCCAAGGCGGTCATCGTGCCCGGCAACATGGACGCCTACGTCGAGGTCTCAAAGGCGATCATGGCCTTGTTCGCGATGGTTACCCCACTGGTCGAACCGCTGTCACTCGACGAGGCCTTTCTCGACGTCCGCGGTGCGGGGCGCCGACTGGGGGACCCGGTGATGATCGGCCAGTGGCTGCGTGCCCGGGTGGCCGACGAGCAGGGGATCACCTGCTCGGTCGGAGTCGCGGCGTCCAAGTTCGTGGCCAAGCTCGCGTCTACCCACGCCAAGCCCGACGGACTCCTCCGCGTAGCGCCCGGTGAGGTCATGGACTTCCTGCACCCGCTGCCGGCAACGGCGCTGTGGGGAGTCGGGGCCAAGACCGAGGAGCAGTTGACCCGGTTGGGACTGCGTACGGTCGGCGACATAGCCACCACCCCGCGAGCCACCCTGATCCGGGCACTGGGTGCGGCCGCCGGCGCGCACCTGTACGAGTTGTCATGGGGGCGCGACCCGCGCCACGTCGTTCCCAACGAGCCGGATCGCTCCACCGGCGCGGAGGAGACCTTCGCCTCCGACGTGGACGACCCGGTGATCATCCGTCGTGAGTTGTTACGCCTGTCCGAACGTACGGCCGGCGGCCTGCGCTCGGGAGGACACGTGGCGCGGACGGTGACGATCAAGGTCCGCTTCGCCGACTTCAAGACGATCACCAGATCCAAGACGCTGCGCGAGGCGACTGACGTGGGTCATGAGATCTATCAACTGGCTTGCGAATTGTTCGACTCGCTGGGCCTGGATCGCGCGCGGATCAGGCTCGTCGGCGTACGCGCGGAAGGGCTGCGACCGGTCGGTCAGGCGCCGCGGCAACTCGTGCTCGGTGCCCCTGAATGCGGCTGGCGGGAGGCTGAGGTGGCCGCCGATGCCGCCGCCGTACGGTTTGGTCGGGGGGCGGTACGCCCGGCCGCACTGGTCCACCGACAACATCCCGGCCTACCGAGAGGAACCGAACGGCCTTCTCAGACGTAGATCGGGTAGGGATGTGCCTTTCGCCCTGTCCTAAGGGCTCGTATCCTGTAAATAGTTGAGACGCAGATCTGCCAGGGAGGCTGACGTGCCACTCTCCGAGCACGAGCAAAAGCTGCTTGAGCAGATCGAACGCGAGCTCATCAACGATGATCCCAAGTTCGCCTCCACCGTTCGCTCGGCAGATGGCCGGGTCCGGGCCCGGCGCAAGCTGCTCTGGGCGGTCCTTTGCGGAATTCTGGGCTTCGGCATGCTGATCGGCGGAGCCGTCACGTCCGAGATCTGGCTCGGCGTGCTCGGCTTCTGTTTGATGTTCGGCGGCGCGGCCATCGCCGTGCTCAACGCCGGGGCGGCCGCGTCCAAGGCACCGGCCGGCAGCTCGAGCCCGCCCTCAGGCAAGCAGGGTCAGCGCGCAAACCCGGTCAAGTCGAAGCTCGAGGAACGTTTCCGTCGCCGCTACGACACCTAACTTCGGGGGACCTAGCCCCGGCCGGTCGTCGTCCTAGCCGGACAGGCCCAGCGTAGGACCCGCATCGCGACGTAGCGCGTGATTCGTCAGCACATCGACGCTGTCCACTGCCTGGTCCACATTGCCCGGCAGCCGATGTGTTCCGTCCAGTCGGCCACCGAGTGAGTCCACCAGCCTCCGTACTTGAGGGTCGCTGATGACCGCCGTGAGTGCCACGACCAGTCGAGCAGCATCCAGGACCCGGATGTCGCGGTCGAAGAATTGCCTGGGTGCGGGATCGACGGGCTCGGCCAGTTGGAGATCGTTGGTGGCCTCGGCCAGGACGCTGGAGGCAGCGCACAGGTTTGCTTCCCGCTCTCGCCATAGGTCGGCGCTCAGCGCTGCCTGCAGCAAGGGGGTGAGTAGTGGCGCCAGTCGCAGGTCGGCAAAGCCTCGTCCCAGCCACTTGCTGTACGGGGCCCATCGTCGGTCGATCAGGAAAGCGAGCTTCATCTGATCGCGGGCTATCCGCGCCGTGATGATCCTCGAGCCGAGTTCGTCGCCGCTGCCGCCGGTTCGCCCGACGAACGGTTCCTCCTGATCGATCCGCAGCCAAGCCGCGGCCAGGACATAGCGCCAGACGTCGTCCGGGTACCAGCGCAGGGCCTCGCGTCGCTCGGTCAACAGCCCGGCTTGGTCATGAAAGACCGGACCGCTGGTCAGTGTGGCGAGGATCTGCGTGGGCGTCGTCAGCCAGTCGGCTAGGTCGATCCCCGCAGCTGGGTCGAAGCCCAGCCTGGCGCGGAACAGTTCTTCGGGAGTACTGACGGCTGGCTGCCCTTGGCTCCAGCCGTTTGAGGACGACGTGCTGCCGTAGAGCACCGGGTACCCCTCGTATCGAGTGGGCAGTTGCGCCAAAACGGCTAGCAGCGGCTCTGGATCAACCCCCGGCGGAAGGACCAGCTGGACTTTCGGCCCGAAATCGTGGTCGGGCGAGATGTCGTCGTCGTAGCCCAGCACGTCGGACCCGTCGCCGAGCATGGCTGCGGCGTAAGGTATCTCGCCCAGCCCGCCGCGGACGACCGGCCCAACGACCTCGGCATGAAAGCGGCGGGACAGCTCCTGCCCGGACATGCCCTCGATGCTAAGGGTCCGGTCGCTCCGATTCAGGCGGGCGCGATCGGCGTCGGACAGCGATCAGCGACCGGGCGGCCGGGTCTGGCGCCGGGCCGAGCGTGCCGACGGGCGTAGCCGGTTCACGGTCGAGGCGGGCATGACTCGCGCCCGCAGCCGTTGCCTTCGTCCCGCATGCCGGCCCAGCGCCCGACGAGCCGAGCGCAGCGGGGGAGCGAGGTCGACCGACCGCGACAGCGCAACCGACTCGGGTGCGTACCTGGCCCGTTCCTCAGCCAGGGCGATGTCCCGTACGGCAACGGCGCTGTCGGCGTCGAACATCGCATCGCGGGCCAACCGGCGGGCCAGCATCCGCGGAGTCTCGTCCTGCCGGCTGGTCAGTCCGAGGTCGGTCGCGGTGTCCATCAGTTCGTCCCAGGCCGCATGGGCTCCTGGGCCAGCTCGACTGCGGCCCACCAGGCGGATGCGGCGCAGTCGGGTGCGGATCCGGATCAGTGCCGGCGCGAGGAGCGCGACCAGCACGATCAGCAACCCGCCGATGATGGCGATCGGTACCCAGTTGAAGCCGTCCTGCACCGTCGTCCGATTGAGGGTGTTCGGATCGCTGAGGCTCTCGTCGAACTGCGGCGCCTGCCCGCCCGGTAGCTGGCCCGGTGAGACGCTGGGAGCCGCCGAGGTCTCCTCGTCGGCGATGCTGTCGGCCCGCGGGGCATAGCCGAGTTCGACCGCGCGTCCTGGTCCGATCGGGGTGGGATCGAAGGGAATCCAGCCGAACCCGCTGAAGTAGGCCTCTACCCAGGAATGTGCATCGTCGGTCGTGACGGTCCAGGCGCCGTCCTCGAACGTGCCGGGGGTGTAACCGAGCACCACCCGGGCCGGGACACCGGTGGCGCGAAGCATGACGGCCATCGCGGCGGCGTACTGCTCGCAGTAGCCCCGCTTGTTCTCCAGGAAGTTGACCAGGTCGTCGCCGCTGGTCCCGGGCTCGGTGGTGAGGCTATAGAGGAAGCCGTTCGCGCTGTCGGTCAGGTAGTTGTTGATTGCCAGCGTCCGCTCGTACGGTGTGCCCGCCCCGGCCGCCGCGACGAGAGAATCCACCAGGGCCGCGACCGCGGGGTCCAAGCCGGTGGGTAGCGCGGTGAAATCGACCTGCAGCGGGTTGTCCGGGTCTAGGTCGGACGCTCGGGCCAGCTGGGTACGGGAGGGGTTGGGCTGCTGGGCGCGAAGTGAATACTCGAGTTCCGCGGTCGTGTCGTCGCGGCTGAACACCGTCGCGCTGTTCTCGTCGAAGCGCCAGTCGCCGGCCACCTCGATCGACAACGGCGAGGAGAACACCGGCAGGAAACGGTCAGCGTGGTCCAGGACCGTGACATCGGCGGTGATCGTTTTCAGGATCTGCGGGCCTGGCAGCCGCACCAGCAACCCGTCGCCGGCGACCTGCACCTGACTGTCCAGATTGGCCAGCGACCAGCCGTCCGGTCCGTAGGTGTCCAGGGCCAACGAGCGCAGGTAGTACGGGTCGTCGACACTGGTCTCGTACCGGAGCAGATCGCGTGCCTCGGGCAGCGTAAGTTCACCTTGCAGGCGCGCCAGCGGGCTCAGTGAGGTGCCCGGACCGGACCCGGCACCGCCGCCACCGAACTGCTCCCCCAGCAGACCTTCGGGCCAGGTGGGGATCACCAGCGGCAGAACCAGACCCAGCCCGACCGCACCCAGCCCTACCTGCGCGGCGGTCACCAGCCCTGGAAGCGAGCGGGAATTGCCGGAGGTGACGGTTCGTCCCCATCGGGCAACTCCGTCGCGGCCGTCGGCGTAGAGCAGCACGAGGTAACCCAATGCGGGCCCGAGAAAGCTGATCGGACTCGGCATGCCCACCAACGTGGCCACCGGCACCAGGTAGATGACCAGTTGTGCGAGCCCACCCAAGGCGGCTCGGCGCATCCGGATCACCAGGAACTCGACGAGAATCGCCGCCAGACCGATGGCCATGGCGGTCAGGGCGACCAGCCCGTCCAGCAGCAGGACAGGGGCTGCTTGTGCCTGCAGGTCGAGGAGCCCCTCTCCGAGCACGGCCCGGAGATCGCGGGTACTACCCGGTGTGGGGATGATCCCCAGAGTCAGATGCTGTTGAGCGAAGAAGAGGTTCAGCACCACAAACCCGGCAAGGAGCTGGGCCAGCGGCGCCAGCCCGGCCACTCGCGGAAGCAACCGAATGCCGATGCCGGTCAGCGTGATGACCACCACCATGGCGATCGCAGGCGGCAGCCAACTGCTATTGACGAAGACCGGGAGCAGGGCGGCGCCGGTCAGCAGGGTGGCAGCCCCGGACGCGGCGCCCATCCGTGCCGACCTCGCGCGTTCGGCGATCGATTCGTCGTTGTACACGCCGGTGCGTACGGTTGCGCGGTTGTCTGCCGCGGCCTGCGCGGTGGCGCCACTCTGGCCGGCTCCCCCTTCGTTGGCACCGCGTTCGACGGCGACGCCTTCGGTCGCCCCGGTTCCGGGAATCGTGGACTGCGTCATGGCCGGCCAGCCGCGGTGAGGCGGGTACCGCCGAAACCTTCGGAGGAGGCGGCGGTCCCGCTGTAGCCGAAGGCGGTGACGCCGGCCTGAGCCCAGGCGTCGGTGATCGTGACCCCGGCCGGAACGATCACGACGCGCCATCCGGCTCGGCGGAACACTCCGGCTGTGGCCAGCACCTGCTGGCTCGGTTCGGCCAACCCGGGTGTGGTGGCGATGCCCGCGCCGGGGCCGTTGCGTTCGGCTGAGTCCGGGCCAGCCGACGTGGATTTGCCAGACCGGACCCGGCGCCCGCCGCCGGGGTGATAGCTGTCGACGTCGGACAGCACGGCGATCGAGGTAGATGTCGAGGACCGGCCCCGGATCAGCGCCGCCGCGTCGTCGGGACTCGCCTCCCCGAGGACACAGACCAGCAGGCCGTCCTCACCGGCCTGGCGCAGCTCGTTGATCCCGTGATCGAGCGTGCGGATGGTCGAGGTACGGATCACTGCCAGTTGGTCGAGCAGTGCGTCCCGAGCGGCAAGGCCGGAAACCCCATGGATCTCACCACCGTCGGTGAACAGCCGCAGGCTGTAGCCCAGCCGGCTGAGGTGGTCACCGACGCTGGCCGCTGCACTCACCGACCATTCGAAGCTGCCGCTCATCCCCTCACCCCGATGGGCGGTGCTGCGGGTGTCCAGAAGCAAGGCGGATCTGGTCTGCCAGGGCTGCTCCTCCCGGCGGACCATCAGCTTGCCGATCCGCGCCGTCGAGCGCCAGTGCACCTTGCGCAGGTCGTCTCCGCTGCGGAACTCGCGAGTCGCGGCGTCGTCCTCGCCTTGGATCGACACCGACCGCGAGCTGCTCTCACCGCCGGTGGAGTACGCCCCACCGAGACCCACCCCGGGCAGCGGGTGCACGACCGGAACGATGGTGAGAACGTCCGTGGCCGCGAAACCACGGCTGCGCTCCACCAGGCCGAAGGGGTCAGTGAGCTTGAGCCGCAGTGGTCCGATCGCGAATCGGCCACGCAGGGCCGACTGCACCTGATAGTCCAGCTCCACGCTGGCGCCCGGGGCGAGCCGGTCGACGACGAACCGGGCGTGGGTGCCCAACACGTGGGGGACTGAATCGTCGAGCTGAAGTAGCCCACTGCGTTGCTCGGCGCGGTTGGTTACCCGCAGCACGATCGTGGCCGGTTGCCCGACCGGCGTACGGCTGGGAACGATCGACCGTGAGGACGATAGCCGAAATCTGTTGCGGCCCACGAATAGTGAAGCGACCAAGGGTACGGCGAGCGCAAAGACGGCGGCCCTCAACAAGGCGGATTCACCCAGTGTGACTCCGGTGAGGAACAGGGCGATACCCGCAGCCACGAGGCAGTTACCGCGAATCGTCAGGTTGTCCCACAGCTTGCGCATGTCAGGTCGGCCGATTCCGCTGGATCTCGACGGTGTCGCTCAGCGGGCCGTCGGATCAGGGGCGTTGCGCGGCACCTGTACCCGCTTCACGCAGTCAGCCACGATGTCGCTGGCACTGCGCCGGGCGATCTGTGCTTCGGGGGTGAGGATCACCCGGTGGCACAGCACCGGCCCGACGAGCTGCTGGACGTCATCGGGCAACACGTATTCCCGTCCGGCAAGTGCCGCCACCGCTTTGGCCGAGCGCAGTAGCTGCAGACTGGATCGCGGTGACCCGCCGAGCCGCAGCTCAGAGCTGCGTCGGGTCGCCGCGACCAACTCGACGACATAGCTCGACACCGCGGGCGAGACGAAGACCCCGGCCACGGCGGCGATGATGCTGCGCACCTCAGCGGCATTCGAGACCGGCCGCAGGTCCTCGAGCGGGTCGTGGTCGGCATGCCCG
>JACCTM010000360.1 GCA_013812385.1 Geodermatophilaceae bacterium
GCCATCGGCTGATTCTCCACCCTCGGACCCGGGCGGGTCCGCAGCGACTAACTCGGGCGGCTCCCGCACCTCAGTTGCCGGGGAGCACGCGAGTCTCGGCGCTGGGCAGCTTCGTCCACCAGCGCCCGTAGCGGCGGTAGACCTCCGGTTCGCGCTCGGCTAGGAAGGCCAGCAGCAACCGGGCCTCTACAGCCAGTCCCTCCCAGGCTTCTTCGGGTAATGGGTGGAATGCAGTCACCTCGATTCCGGGCTTGACCGGGCGCCAAACACCGGCGACGTGGCCGTCGATCAGGATCGTCGGCAGGGTGTCGCCGTTCTGCCTGATCACCAGATTCCGGTACGGCGCGGGGATGACCCGACTGCGGTCGGCGTAGGCGAACAGAATGCTGTCCCACATCGGCAGCAGCCGCGGCGGGGCAGGTGCGTCGGCGTGGGGGCGCACTCCGCCCGGGACGTCGTACAGCCCGCCGTCGAGTGTGTCCAGTCGGGGTTGCAGTCGACCCATCGCGGCCCGAGCGTCGGAGCGCGCCACCTTGCAGAACTGCGCGAAGTCCAGGACCGAGGCCGGTCCGAAAGCGGCGAGGTAGCTCAACGCCACCGCCTCGAGGCAGACATCGGCGCCGGCCTCGACCAGGTCGTTCCGGGCGGCCACGAACGACGGTCGCCAGCCGAACGACCACGGTCCTCCGGTAGGCGCGTGCACGATCGGCGCGAACGGCCGAACCGCCCACCAGACCCCCGGCTCCGGCACCGGCCCCACCAGTTCGTGCAGGAAGGCAGTCAGCTCGGCGTTGTTCCGAGCCTGGCCGGCGAACTCAGCGACGGGTTGGGCCAGCGCCGCCACCTCGGCATCGGACAACCCCGTGGCGACGAAACGTGGGGACCTCGTGCGAGCCCGGCGTGCGTACCCGGACAAAGCGCGGTGGAACCGTGGATAGTCGGCCATCGATACCGCGTGCAAGGTCGTCCGCATCATCGTCGTCTTGACGACGGCTTGCTCGGCGAAGGCGCTGTCGAACTCGGCCGGATCGAAGTCTTCCAGCCGGTTCCACAGCGCGATGTACGGCGAGGCTGCTTCTTGCGCCTGCAGGGCGCACAACCGCGCGACCGCGCTCACCGGGTCCAACCGCTCACGGCGCAAGAGCATCTGCCTGGCCAGCGTGGCGCGGTTGAGCTCCTGTGCGGTGAGCGTCACGGTCGGACCAGGAGGTCGGCCAGCTGCTCGTAAGCCCGGATGGGAGTTCTCTCGCCAACGTGTTCGGGCGCGTCCTCGACGTCGGCGTACGGCGCGGGGCGCCAGTACAACGACAGGTCGATGACCGCGGGTGGCGCGCTGTCGTGGAGGAGCACATTGCCGTCCAGGTCGCAGTACGCGAGCTGCCGCTGCAAGTGGAGCGGCTCCCGACTCGCCATCAGGCGCCGGCCGACCGGGCCGAGGTCGGCGCAGGCATCGCCCCAGGCGATCCGGTCGACCAAGGCCCAACGGTGCGTTCGGGTCGCGAGAAGGTCCGGGCACCTGATGCCGGCGAGCGCGGCGTGAAACCGGCGAGCGGCGTCGACGACCTCGGACGCACGTGCTCCGGGACCAGTGGCACCGGCCGAGTATCGCGGCACGGCGGTAGTCTCTCGAAGCCGACGCCCTTCACGATGACAAAGGAGTGACGAGGATGCCACCAGTTCTCCTGGGCCATGGTCCAGTCAGAGTTATTGCGCTGCACGGCTGGTTCGGTTCGGCCACCGGCTGGGGCATGCTGCCGGAGTTGATCGACGAAGAGCGGTACAGCTACGCGTTCCTAGATTACCGCGGCTACGGCTCGCGGCGGGACGAGTCCGGCGAGTACTCGATTCCGGAAATCGCGGCGGACACGCTGGCCGTCGCGGACGAGCTCGGCTGGGACACCTTTGCGCTGGTGGGGCACTCGATGGGCGGCTCCGCGATCCAGCGGGTGTTCTGCGACGCGCCGGAGCGGGTGACGGCGATGATCGGGATCAGTCCGGTGCCCGCCTCCGGCTTGCCGTGGGACGAGGACAGCTGGGGGCTGTTCTCCGGTGCCGCGCAGACCGACGGCAATCGGTACGCGATCATCGACTTCACCACGGGCAACCGACAGTCGGCCACCTGGGTGAACAAGATGGTGGCCTTCTCGGTGACCCAGTCCACCCGTGAGGCGTTCGGCGCGTACCTGCCGTCCTGGGGGAAGGGCGACTTCTCCTCCGAGCTGCCGACGGCGAAGATTCCGGTGAAGGCGATTGTCGGAGAACATGACCCGGCACTGGGCGCGGACACGATGGCCGCGACGTGGATGAAGCAATACCCGGACTCCGAACTGGACGTGCAAGCCAACGCCGGGCACTACGCCATGTACGAGGCGCCGGTCGCGTTGGCGACCAGCATCGAGAAGACGCTCTCCACGGTGGCGTGACCGAAGCCGCAGGCGAGCCCGGACTCTCGTCGGATCCGGCGGCCCCGTACGGCCGCGACCCGCAACGCTGGCTGGGCGAGGACACCGACGCCCGTACGGCCGCGCTGCACGATCCGCGCAGCTACGTCCTGGGGGTTCCCTTCGATGCGATCGAAGGACTGCGCGTGGACGGGCCGCTGGCCTGGGTGGAGGAGCCGGAGTTGCCGGGCCTGCCTGCCGGCCCGGGCTATCACCTCGTGCTGAGTCACTCGCTGGTGACCCGCGTCCTCAAAGACCCGGTGACGTTCTCCTCTGCGGCCGGGGGGACCCAGATCCGTGACCCGGCCACGGCGCAGGACCTGCGCTACGTGCAGCGAATGATGCTGAACATGGATCCGCCGGAGCATTCCCGGCTGCGGCGGATGCTCAACCGGTCGTTCACCCCGCGGGCCATCGCAGCGCTGAAGGGTCGGATCGCCGAGCACGCGCGACAAATCGTCGACCGGATGCTGGCCGGGCCGGCCGAGTGCGACTTCGCCAAAGATGTGGCCGCCGATCTTCCGCTACTGGCACTGGCCGACGTGCTCGGTGTCCCGGCCGAGGACCGAATGCTGCTGTTCGACTGGTCGAATCGGGTGATCGGCTTCCTCGATCCGGACTACGCGATCTCGTCGGATTTCGACGCGGCGACCGGCACGGCTCTGGCACAGGAGGCTGTGTCCGTACGTCCGGAACCGGACGCCTCCGGACGAATGCCGGACCCGCGCAGTCGCGCCGGCATGCCGGACCTGTACCGGTACGCGCATCTGCTCGGCGCCGCGAAGCGGGTCGATCCGGGCGCCGACGTGATGTCGATCCTGCTGGCCCAGCTGGACGAGGAAGGCAGTCAGATCTCGGTCGAGGAGTTCGAGAACATGTTCTGGCTGTTCGCAGTGGCGGGGAACGAGACCCTACGAAACGGGTTACCGGGCGGCATGATCGGGCTGCTCGAGCATCCCGACGCGCAGCATGCGCTGCGGTCCGACCCGGGTCGCTTCGTCACGGCCGTCGACGAGATGTTGCGCTGGTGGACTCCGGTCATGGTATTTCGCAGAACGGCGACCTGCGACGTGGTGCTCGGCGACACCGCGGTGGCCTCCGGTGACAAGGTGGTCGTCTCGTTCACCGCGGGCAACCGCGATCCAGAGGTCTTCACACGTCCCGACGACTTCGACATCGACCGCACACCGAACAACCATCTTGCCTTCGGCCACGGACCGCACTTCTGCCTCGGTGCGCACCTCGCCCGTACCCAGATGCGTGCCCTTTTCAGCGAACTGCTGGGACGTACGAGCTGGATCGAGATGGCCGGAGATCCGTCGTACCTGAGGTCGAACTTCCAGCGCGGAGTCAAACGCCTCCCCGTCCGCTGGACCGCCTGAAACGCGGCGCTTCGCAGCTTGTCGGCGTACGCGACGACTCCTGGGGTCAGTCCCGGTACGCGGTGTGCAATAGGACCTCAGCCACGACTGGACTCCTCCGCGCTAGCGGTCATCAACGGCCTCGAGGAATTCGAGTACCCGCTGAGTCAGCAGCGTGGCGGCCTCCGCGCGGTAGGAGGGCAATGAGCTGTCGAAGAACAGGTGCTGATCGCCCGAGTAGACGAACAACTCGCCGTCCTCGGCCTCGTCGACGAGAGCGCGGGCAGCGTCGATGTCGCCCTCGCCTGCGAAGAAGGGATCGGCGTCCATGCCGTGGATCTGGACGGGTACGCCGTCGGCCCAGCCGGACCCGAACTCCGAGGGAGGAACGCAGGATTCGAAGAGCAGTGCCCCGCGGGCGCCGGGCCGGGTCTGGGCCAGCTGCTGCGCCGGCATGACACCGAGGGAGATGCCGGCGTACACCAGCTCCGCCGGCAGCCCGTCGGCTACCCGCACACCGCGTTGGGCGACCTCGTCGAAGCCGATCTCCCCGACGAAGGCCTGCCCGTCCTCGATGCTGTCGAACGTGCGGCCGTCGAACAGGTCGGGGGTGTGGACGGTGTGCCCGGCGCCGCGCAACTCGTCGGCGAACGCGGCGACACCCTCCGTTAGTCCTTGGATGTGGTGGATCAGCAGTACCTGAGCCATCTTTACTCCTTGTCGCGGCTGCTGGGATTGGAATGGTCCGACACTATCGACCTATTGACCATCGATATTAAATAAGCGAGCCTCGATCATGCATGGCACGCAGCGGGTAGTAGATCCCCTCAGGATGCTGCTCGTGTTGGCGTTCGCCGCCTTGCTGCTGGCTCAGTTCGTGGTACTGCCCTCGATCTTCCGGCACGGAAACTGCTCACACTGGTGCAGCACGACCGCATCTTCAGCGAGGGATCCCTGGCGTGGGTGGATGCGATCGTCTGGGCGATCGCCGTCGCGTGGGCGCTGTTGCTCGGCGTGTTCTACTTCGCCGTCAGCTGGGAACTTCCTGGACTACCGGCAGCGCTGCTGTTGATGTTGGTGGCCGGGGCTGTGCTGGGGCTGCTGATCGTGGTGATGCGCGCGCTGCTGCGGCAGGCAACGACGCTGCGGGCCGACATGGACGCGGTGATCTGATGCCCATCGTGGTGCGGATCGACGTCGAACTGGCCAAGCGCAAGCTGAGTGTGGGGGAGTTCGCCGAGCGTGTCGGGCTCACGCCGGCAAACGTGGCCGTGCTGAAGAACGGTCGTGCCAGGGCTGTTCGCTTCAGCACCCTGGAGGCCATGTGCCGGGTACTCGGCTGTCAGCCTGGTGACCTGCTCGAGTGGGTCGACGAAGTAGACGACCACCGCGCGCCACATAGTGCGCACGTCCTTGCTCATTGACGCTGAGGACGCCAACCCGTGGGTTGGGTTCCGGATTGGTTGGTCGATGACATCCACGCCCTTCGCGCCCAGGACGCTGACA
Source organism: Geodermatophilaceae bacterium (assembly GCA_013812385.1). GTDB lineage: Bacteria > Actinomycetota > Actinomycetes > Mycobacteriales > Geodermatophilaceae > JACCQS01. The sequence continues at coordinate 5,309 of JACCTM010000360.1, forward strand.
TTGAAGTCCTCGTCGAGCGCGACAACCCCGACACACCCGCGCATCTTCGACTGCTCTGCCGGCTCTCCGGACAAGCGGCTAGTGGGCCCGGGCCTTGCTGCGCTGAGCCGATAAGCGTGCCGCGAGGTAACGACTCTCCTGTCTGTCTCCGAAGGTCGCGTTATGCCTGGTCAGAGCCGTGGTGGGTAGCCGCAACTCCCCTGATTTCTTCCGTGTTCGGCGTGAGCGTCCGTTGGAGGACCAGCAGAGACAGATCAGCAGTCTCTTGAGGCCTCTGAAGTCTGCGAGTGACGACTGAGTCTGCGGACCTCCGCCACTGGCATCCTTCCTTGCGGCAGAGAGAGCCAGCACCGGACGTTCCATCCCCCCACCGCTGACGCCGGGCAGTTGCCTTGCCTCTCGCACTTGTGCAGTGCATAATACCGCGGTGGACGGGGTGCGGTTCGCCAGGTCCGCCCGTAAACACAGAGTCGGCAAAGCGCACGCGATGCACGTGATCACGACGATCGAGGCGTCGACCTGGAGATCGTCGCGGTCGTTCTGCCGGATGAGTTGCTGATCAGCGCGTCATGCCCAGCGCGCTACGGAGGAAATTATGACTAAGTACCGGGTAGGTCCCGATGTCGACCTCGCTACTGAAGACGTGCGGGACAGCAAGGGTCGTCGGATCACCGAGGAGTACGCCGAGCGGGCGGCGGCAGATGCGCTTGGCTCAGTTGGCCGGGGCC
>JACCTM010000130.1 GCA_013812385.1 Geodermatophilaceae bacterium
GGTCATCAGGTGGTGCACGGCAGCCCGGCGTCGCTCCGGGCTCAGAAGTTTCCCCGGGCGATCTCCTTGAGCGCCGCCTTCTCCAACTCCGCGTCGGCGAGCAGCCGCTTGAGCGTGGAGTTCTCCCGCTCGAGGTCCTTGAGCCGTTTCGCGTCGTCGGCCTTGAGCCCGCCGAACTGGTTGCGCCACCGGTGATAGGTCGGCTCGGACACGCCAAGCTCGCGGCACACCGCCGCCACATCCTTGCCCTCGGCCAACAACCGGTCCGCGGACGTCAACTTCCGCACAACCGGCTCCGGCGAATGCCGCTTCCTCATCGCCATGATCATCGAGCCTTCCTGCCCGCATCGGGGCATTCAGACTCCCACTCGGCATGGACCTACAGATCGGGGTCAGGCCATGGCGCCTACAGCCGGCTCGGGACCTGTCGCGCGGGCGCAAGTCATACCGACGTCGCCACGCGGTCTCGTGCCCAAGACGTCGGCGCGGCTCGCCGAAGGTTCAGGGAACGTCGATTGTGATCACTGCTCGCCTGCGGCGATCCGCGCCGGCGCTGACGTGTCGGTGACCGTCCGGCTCGACCCCGAGGTCAAGGCCGCGACACTGCCATCGGTGACCAGGCATGGACCACGATCGACTACCCCGATGCGGTCTTCGACCAGACGAGCGGCATGTGGGTCTCGTTGGCCGAGGTGGCCGAGATCGACTTCACCGCGCTCACGTACCGCTCCATTCGCCTCCGGTGAGATGGGCATCGAGGGCGTCGACCTTTATGTCACCAACGTGCACCCGGAGATGTTCTGGCGGCAACTGAACTTCGCCGACTTCGACATCTTCGAGATTGCACACGAAGATCGACTCCCCGACCGACGCGCGGATCATTCGGCGCAGTCCTAGCCCCGCTTACACGGTTGGCCAGGAACCGACTTAGGTGAACTCTTCCAATCGCTCTCGCCCTGGCTGTTGCGCGCATAGCGCATCACGACCCGGGCGAGTGAGCCGGCCACGGCGAATGTCGGTCCACCTGGCTCGCCCGGCCGTGGCGACGATACGGACCCACGCCACGATCGGGGTACCGGCGAGGATGCGGCCGGGGCGACGTCCGCCGCGGCCGATTCACAAGTCGGGGGACTTCAGACCCAACGCAGCGCGGGGACCTTCTGCGGTGTCGGCCAGCGGCCCGATGTCTTCGAGCCGCGACGTCGATGTTCGCCCGGAAACCGTTCTCATCAGGCGGTCGGCGTCGTCCGGGGCGTCGTTCCCGACCCAGACGACGTATTGGTCGGGCCGGACCAGGATCAGCCGAGATTCGTATGCCTCGCGTCCCTCGGTGAAGCTGTCGCGGATGACCTTCAGCGGGATTCGGAGGGGAGCGGCTGCCCGCTCGAAGGTCTGTACGTCCGCGTCCCCGGCCCCGAACGCCAAAAGGGTGAAGCCCGTGCCGAGCTCCTCGTAGACGTTGCGCCCCGAGGAGAGCGGCTGTGGGGCGAGGTGGTGGCCGGCCCGCGCCGTGAAGGAGTGGCTGCCGCGCGCGCTGATGACGCCGCCCGGCGGGCCGATCACGACCGGCGACCCCTCGTAATGCGGCTCGTAGCTCCGAACGAGCGAGCCGCTGGCGGGTGCGAGTTTGTGGAAGGCACGCTCGAACTCCTCGCGATCGCGCTCCGGGCTGTACCGCTCCAGGAACTTCCGCTCGTGCTCGATCTCGGCCGCGATGATCTCCTCGCCAATGTCGCGGAAGATCGCCCGCCGCTCCAGGCTATAGGAGTCCAGCAGCCGGTCGCCGCCCCAGCCCCCGAGCACAGCCGTGAGTTTCCAGCCGAGATTGACCACGTCCTCGAGGCCGTTGTTGAGCCCGAACCCGCCATAGGGGGGATGGGTGTGGGCCGCGTCGCCGGCGATGAAGGCGCGCCCGGCCCGGTACTCCTCGGCGACCTGAACCCGCAGGTCCCAGAACCCGACACTGCCGATTTCGCAGGAGAACTCGAACCCGGCCGCCCTGTGCAGCAGTTCCTCGAAGTCGAAATTGTCGGCGGTGGTGCCCGCCGGCACCGGAGCATGGAAGAACCACCCCTCGCCGACGTCGATGCGGCCGAAAAACATCCAGTAGCCTTTCAGGTCCGGATGCACCACCCGGTAGGTGGACCGCTCCGGGAAGCGCTTGAGCGCCTCGTGCAACTCGCGGGAGCGGAACACGATCAGCACCATGATCTCGTCGAAATCGGTGCCGTGCCGTTCGATGTTCGCCTGGTCACGGACCAAGGAGCGACCGCCGTCGCAGCCGACGACATACTCGGCCTCCAGGACCTCCTGGCTGCCATCCTTTTCGACGACGACTCGAACACCATCCGCGTCCTGCTCGACGCTCGTCGCCGTCCACCCGAAATAGTTGTGCACGTTGGGGAAGTCCGCCATACGCCGCCGCAGCACCCCCTCGGTGCGGTACTGCGGCAGTCGCTCATTGGCCTGGAAATAATAGGGCCGAACGATCTCTCGCCCCGGGGGCGCATGCCAGAACTCGCCCATCAGGCTCTCGTACGCGGTGACCTGACCGATTGGATATCCCGGGGGCATGGTACGGGCCTTCCGCAGTTCGTCAGCAATGTCCCACAGATAGAAGTGCTCCAGAGTGCGCTGTGTCAGGTTCTGTCCCTTGGGGATGTCCGACAGCCGGGTGCGGCGCTCGATGATCGCGCAGGACAGTCCACGCAGCCCAAGATCCACCGCGAGGCCAACGCCGACGGGTCCTCCGCCCACGATTACGACTTGATGCCGTTTCTCCATGACCATCTTCTACCATCAATGGGCCCGATGCCCGCCCGCGAGCGGATCACAGGATGCCCAATGCGGGACGCAGAAGGACCACCGAGGGCCTGTCGAAAAAGGAGATCCTGCGCTGCCTCAAGCGCTACATCGCTCGAGACGGTTTCACCTGCCTCAGGCCAACAATGGCCGCTTGACAGGCATAGGCGCATCACCTCGGCCGAGTTCGCCCGGCTTCTGCAATGAAGCGCTAGGTGCGCACCAGTGTCGGACGGACCGGAGTGTGCCTGTTGACAACGCAGCCGCGGACACCTTCTTCGCTGCCCTGAAGAACGAGATGTACTACCGTGAATCGTTCGCGACCAGAGTTAGAGCACGCTTCGCGGTCGCCGCCTACATCGAGGTGTTCTACAACCGCCAGCGGCTGCATTCCACCCTCAGCTACCGCACCCCCTTGAAAGCACTCACCAAGTTCCACACCCGCACGAGGCGGAGGAGCTGGCCCTGGACGCCCGCACGCCGCCCGGCGGTGGCGAGACTTCCGAGTCTACGCCGGACTGGGTCGGCCACCCGTTCTGCCCGGTGTGGGACGCATGAGCGAGCGCCGAGCTCATGGCTACGCCGTCACCCTCAACCCCCCCGATATGGAGGGTTGTCAAGCGGGCAGCAAGCCGATCTGCGGCGGGCGGCGCTCATAGCGCAGCGTGCCCGCTCGGGAGCCACTGCGCGTCTGCAGCCCGGACTGCGGACAGCGCACCCGTGCCGTCGGCGACTGTGGATGCCGGTTTCTGTCCTTCTCTTTGCAGGGAAATCGCAGCTGGCTTCAGCCGCGTCGGCGGCTTTCTCCAGTGAGACAACGGCACCCATGGCGGGGGGACGCGGCGGTCAAGCCGTGCTCAGCAGCGGCTGGTGCGATGGCACCGTCTGGGATCTGGTAGCTACACCGACGTCCTGTTCAAACGACGGCGTGATAAACCTGTCAACGCCGATGAAACCGAACTCGGCGCGGCCCTGACCTCAGCGGCGACTACACCCCGGCGGCCGGGACTCGCTCTCGCAGGCCGGGTCAAGCGCTGGGGGATGCGGCGACGGCCTTGGGGGTCCCGCCGGCTCCGACGTGGCACCGGAGGGCTTGCATGCTCTTCCGTAACTTCAGGGACGACTGGGCTGTGTCAAGGATTTTGGACAGGTCCTCGGTTGTTGATCATGCAGCGGTTGCCGGCGACGTAGTCGGGTGGGGTTGGTGATAGCTCATGCGGCCGAGGGCGGGCGAACCGGCCGGCCATCCGCATCAGGTGCGTGTTGTCCAAGCGCTCGTCGCCATCGTCGTGCCAGCGCCGCCACCACACCCGGAACCCGCCCGGTGAGTGACACAACGACATGTAGGCGTTGAGCACGATCCGGTCTACGCAGTCATAGCTACCGGTCAGCAGATCCCCGTACCGCTGGCTGAACTCATCGGTCATCCGCGAACCGTAGGGTCAACCACGACCCGCGACCAGCCCCGAGGGGGCCACCCGTTCCGGGCGCAGTCCCGGAACGGGCGTAGTGCCTTGAGCTGGTTGCATGCCTGTGTGCGGGCCTTGATGGCACCACGGCGGGCAACACGCAGCATCCGCAGCTGCTCGACGGCGCCGTCGGCGGTCTTGGGCCGGACATGAACGGTGCAGGCCAATGCGCCCGGGCGGCGACCTATGGCGTCGGTCTTGCCACGGCGCCGGCGGTTCGCCCGGTCCGGGCGGGTTGGCCTCGCGCACGTCGATGCCCGCAACCCGCAGATACCGGACAGGCCGGCGCCGTAGCTACCGGTCCTTCGACGGCCACGGCCCGGACCTCGCCCAAGCCCTGCACGCAGGTCCGCAAGGCTTCGTAGCCGCGCTCGTTGACGGGTGGCGTTCGTGTTCTCCGAGACGAGCACCCGCGGTGTCCAGGGCGACCGCTACGTGCACGTCCAGGTGGGTGTCAACGCCGACAACGATCTCGCGCTGCATGGTCATGATGGTCAAGGTCATCCCTCCGATGAGTGGGGTCGGACAGCAGCACCGGGAGGGACTCGGACAGTAGTGCGATGAGCCGGCCGGACAGGCGCCTATCGGTCACGATCGCCCCTGCAGGTGCGGCAGCGGACCGGCCCGGGAAGGCCGACGCCGAGCCGCATTGCGGGGCCCGCCGGCAGGCGGATCCGTTCGAGCCGGGCTCGCAGGTCGTCGTCGGCCTCGAGCTCGGTTTTCGTAGCCCGAGACGCCCATCCTCGGCGCGGACGACGACGACCGGCATGCCATTGTCGATGCATGCCGCGGCGACCCCGATGAAGGGTGTTGGGGCTTCGACGTGGAGACTGACGAACTGCTTCGCAATGTGGGCCGGCTGGAACGCCGCTGACTTTCCGCCTGCCGGAACGTGCGGTTCGCCTCTGCGTTCCGGGCGATAGCCTCCTGCCATGGCCACTGCCTCTCATCCACCCTTCCGCGCTGACCATGTCGGCAGTCTGCTCCGGCCACCGGCCCTGCTTCAGGCGCGCGCGAAGGCCGCGGCCGGCGAGCTGGCAGCCGACGACCTCAGGGCCGTCGAGGACACCGCGATCCGCGAGGTCATCGCGATGCAGCGCGATGTGGGCCTGAGCACCGCGACCGACGGTGAGTTCCGCCGTGCGTCCTGGCACATGGACTTCATCTACGCACTCGGCGGCATCAGCAAGTCCGAGGGCAACATGGCAGTCCACTTCCACAATGCAAAAGAAGACATCGACTTCACGCCCCCGGCCCTGCACGTCGGGGAGAAGGTCACGCTGACCGAGCCGATCTTCGCCGACGACTTCAGCTTCGCACGGGACGAGGTTGCCGCGACCGGAGGCGGCCGCACCCCGAAGCTGACGATCCCCTCGCCCTCGATGGTTCACTACCGCGGCGGTCGGGCGGCAATCGACCGGGCGGCCTATCCCGACGAGGACGAATTCTGGACCGACCTCTCGGCGGCCTACGCCGCAGAGGTCGCAGCGCTGGCGGATCTTGGCTGCACCTACGTGCAGTTCGATGACACGAGCCTTGCCTACCTGAACGACCCCGCCCAGCGCGAGCACATCCGTGGGATGGGCGGCGACGCCGAGCACCAGCACGAACGATATGTCGGGCACATCAATGCGGCACTGGCCGATCGCCCGGCCGGGCTTACGGTGACCACGCACATGTGCCGCGGGAACTTCCGGTCGTCCTGGGTGGCAGAGGGTGGCTACGACTTCGTCGCCGAGGCCGTCTTCGGCGGGCTGGAGGTAGACGGGTTCTTCGCCGAGTGGGACGACGAGCG
>JACCTM010000159.1 GCA_013812385.1 Geodermatophilaceae bacterium
ATCCGCAACGGCGCGAAGATGTACGTCGTCGACCCGCGACGTACGACGAGTGCGCAGTGGGCCGACCAGTGGCTGGGCATCGAGGTGGGCAGCGACATCGCGTTGGCCAACACCTTGGCCCGCGAGATCATCTACGCCGGACTGGTCGACGCCGAGTTCATCGGACGGGCCACCAGCGGCTTCGAGGAGTTCCGGCACAGCGTCGAGCCGTGGACGCTCGAACGCGGTGAGGAGATCACCGGCATACCGGCCGCCGTCATCAAGGACCTTGCCCACTCCTATGCCACCGCCGATCGGGCGCAGATCTGCTGGACCCTCGGGATCACCGAGCACGTCACCGGCGTCGACAATGTCCTGTCGCTGATCAACCTGGCGCTGCTTACCGGCAACGTCGGCAAACCCGGTGCCGGCCTCAACCCGCTACGTGGGCAGAACAACGTCCAAGGCGGCGGCGACATGGGGGCGATCCCGAACAAGTACCCGGGTTTCCGTGACGTCGAGTCCGAGGAGGATCGGCTGCGCTTCGAAAAGGCTTGGGGGGTCGAGCTTCCCGCGAAGAAGGGGATGCACCTGTCGGAAATGTTTGAAGCGATGGGCGCGGGTGACCTGCGCGCGCTGTACGTGATGGGGGAGAACCCGGCCGAGTCCGAGGCCGACGCAACGCACGCCCGCAGGGTCCTCACCGACCTCGACATCCTGGTCGTGCAGGACATCGTGCTGACCGCCACCGCGCAGTTGGCCGACGTCGTCCTGCCCTCGGCCGCGGACTGGTGCGAGGCCGAAGGCACCGTCACGAACTCCGAGCGCCGCGTACAGCGATGCCGCAAGGCCCTGGACCCGCCCGGCGAGGCACGGCCGGACCTGCAGATCATCGCCGAACTGGCCAGAAGGATGGGTCACGAGTGGCCGGAGCTGACCGCGGAGGACGCCTGGAACGAGTTGCGCAGCCTCTCGAAGATGCACGAGGGGATGGGCTACGCGCGGCTCGAGGAGCACGGCGGCCTGCAGTGGCCGTGCCCGGACGAGGATCATCCCGGCACGATGATCCTGCACGAGCGGCTCTGGACCGACCCGCTGGAAGGCCCCCAGGTGCCGTTCACCCCGGTCGAGTGGAAGGCGCCGATCGACGCGCTGAGCGAGGACTTCCCGCTGCGTCTGACGACGGTACGGCGGCTGGACTCCTACAACACCGGCGTACAGACCGATGTGCTGTCCACTGCGCCACTGCGACAGAGCGAGAGTCTGCGGATCTCACCCGAGGACGGGGTCAGGCTCGGCCTGCCCGACGGGTCACAGGTACGGGTGAGTTCTCGACGGGGCAGTATCGAGGTGCCGCTGTGCTACGAAGCGGCCCTGCGACCGGGACTGACCTGGATGACCCCGCATGCCAGCGAGGAGGCCGACGTCAACGTGCTCACCGCCGAGGACTACGACCCGAAGTCCGGAACCGCGGAGTTCAAGGCCGTCGCGATCCGGGTCGAGGCCGTCGCCGCTGCTGGGATCGACCCGGCGGGCGCCGGCCCGACCAGAGCCGACATCGGCGCGCTGGACGCCATCGGCAGCGACTACCCGTCCTCAGCAGCAGGCGCCTGACTTGGACCTACGCCTGTCCAACGCGACCCCGACTGCCGCGGAGCGAGCCGCCGTCGACGGCCTTCTCGGGCTACCCGACAGCCGGTGGATCGGTGGCGACCGGGACGATGCGGTCGATGCGCGTACGGCGCGAACCGGTGCTGCGGCCCGCGCCCGACGCACCGAACTGTTACCTGTCCTGCATGCCGTACAGAAGGCCATCGGATGGGTCAGCTGGGGAGCGCTGAACTACGTCTCTCTGCGGCTGACCGTTCCACCGGCCGAGGCATATGGCGTGGCCAGTTTCTACGCGATGCTGTCCACCGAACCCCAGGCGGGCCGGGTTGTGCATGTCTGTGACGACGTGGTCTGCCGGGTCGCCGGCTCCGAGCAGATCAAGGAAGCACTCCGGACACAGCTGGGTGATCACCCGAGTCCGGACGGTGCCTGCACCTTCGTGCGCAGCCCCTGTCTCGGTCTGTGCGAGCGCGCACCCGCAGTTCTCGTGCAGCGCACCGGTCGTCAGGCCGACGTCGTGGTCGCTCCTGCGTCTACCGATCACGTGCCGGGTCTGTTGGCAACGGAGCTGTCCGCGCCGGAGTACGCCGAACCGGTCGAGTCGATCCCGCAGGCAACAGGACCCGATCGGGGCAAGCTCCGGCTGCTGCGCCGCATCGGCGCCACCGACCCCACGTCGTTGGACGCCTATCGCGAGGCGGGTGGTTACACGGCTCTGGTGCGGGCGCTGGACCTCGGAGCGGACGCGGTCCGCGACGAGGTGACGGCCAGCAAGCTGATGGGTCGCGGCGGGGCGGCCTTCCCGACGGGGCGGAAATGGTCGGCGGTCGCAGAACAGCCGGCCCAGCCGCACTACCTGGTGTGCAACGCCGACGAGTCCGAACCCGGCACCTTCAAGGACCGGGTCCTGATGGAGGGCGACCCGTTCGCCTTGATCGAGGCCATGACGGTCGCGGCGTACGCGACCGGCTGTTCGTACGGTTACCTCTACATCCGCGGTGAATACCCGCTGGCCACAACGCGACTGGACTCCGCGATCCATCAGGTGCGCGAGGCCGGCCTGCTCGGTGGAGACATCTTGGGGCGTGGTTTCTCCTTCGATCTCGAGTTGCGGCGCGGTGCCGGTGCCTATATCTGCGGTGAGGAGACCGCGTTGATCAACTCGATCGAGGGTTTCCGTGGGGAGCCTCGCAACAAGCCGCCGTTCCCGGTGGCGGTCGGGCTGTTCGGCAAGCCGACCGTCATCAACAACGTGGAGACCCTGCTCAACGTCCTGGACGTCGTCCTGGATGGCGGCGCAGCGTATGCCGCCATCGGGACACCGGACTCGACTGGCATGAAGCTGTTCTGCCTGTCCGGGTATGTGGCGAAGCCCGGGGTGTACGAGGTGCCCTTCGGCGCCACGCTGCGCGAACTACTGGATCTAGCTGGCGGAATCACCGGCAGCGGGAGGCTGCAGGCGATCATGCTCGGGGGCGCGGCCGGCACGTTCGTCACCGAGGACGCGCTGGACACCCCACTGACTTTCGAGGGCACACGGGTGATCGGGGCATCGCTGGGCTCCGGGGTGATCTTTGTGCTCGACGACACGGTCGATCTGCTCGACACGTTGACTCGGATCGCCGCCTTCTTCCGGGACGAGTCCTGCGGTCAGTGCGTACCGTGCCGGGTCGGGACCGTACGCCAGGAGGAGGCGCTGGTACGGCTCGGCCGGCCGTCGAGCAACGGCGCTCGCGACGTCGACAAGGCGCTGTTAGCAGACCTGGCCGCGGTGATGGGCAACGCCTCGATCTGTGGCCTCGGGCACACCGCCGCGACAGCGCTGGGTTCAGCGTTGAAGGCGGGGCTGCTGGACAGCGCCTTCGCTCGTGCGGACGCTGTACGAGCA
>JACCTM010000154.1 GCA_013812385.1 Geodermatophilaceae bacterium
ATGCTGCCCGGGACGTCGCCGACCCGTCGGAGACCAACCGGTCCAGCGCGCGCTGCATGCCCTCTGCGCCGTCGTCCCCGACCTTGTTTCAGCATCACCTTGAGCAGCGGCTGGGCGATCCGGGACGGTCCGGAGAAGTCGAATTCGGCTCGGTAGGTCACCTTCGTGCCGCCGTCGGGGGTGGCCTGGAAGAACAGCGTGTCGGTCGCCTTGACGTTCTTGCCTTCGCCCATGAGCTGCACCTGCTTCTCGGGGCGAAGCTCGACCAGTTCGTACCGGAGTTCCGAGGAGCGGCCGGCTACGTCTGGACGTTCCGGTACTTCGCCCCGACCTGCAGCGGCCCGCTGTCCAGACGTGGGCATTCCTCGGTGTGCGGATCCCACTTGGCGGTGTTGGTGAAATCGCTGAGATAGGCAGCGGCCTTGCTCAACGGCGCACGGGTCACGACCTCGCGCTCGACGGTGATCATGCCGAGTGCTCCTTCTCCCGCTGAGGCTGGGTGGATCCGTGCTCCTCGGGGCCGGGGCCGCGTTCGTCAGCACTGGCCTGGTCGGTCGGAACCGAATCCGCCTTGACCGCACCACGCTGGCCCAACGGCCGCTGCGGGCCCTTGGTGCTGTCTTTGATGGTCTGCTGTTCGGACTCGGCGTTGATTTCTGCGCCCATCAGGACCGCGTACGCGCTGATCCACAGCCACAGCATCAGGACGACGACGCCAGCCATGGCGCCGTAGGTCTTGCCGTACGACGAGAAGTTGTCCACGTAGATGGAGAAGCCGACCGAGGCCAAGATCCAGAGAACGGTGGCTATGCCGGCCCCGACCGACACCCAGCGCATCTTCGGCGCGTCCCGGTCGGGTGAGGTCCGGTACAACACGGCCAGGGCGCCCATGATCAGCACCAGCAGCAGCGCCCAGCGAAGCGCCTCGAACAACCAGCGGATCGGTCCGGACCCGACCAGATTGTCCAGGACCGCCGGAGCGACGGCCACCAGGGTGACGATCACCAGCAGGAAGACGATGGCCGCGAGGGTGAGTCCGAGCGCCAGGAGCTTGCGCTTGACGAACCCGCGGTCCTCTTCCTCGTCGTAGGCGGTGTTGATCGCGGTGATCAGATTGCCGATCCCACCGGAGGCACTCCAGAGCGCCAGCGCCACCGAGATCACCAGCCCGATCCCCAGCGCCGATTCAGACGTGGAGGTCAGCGATTCGAGTTGGTCGAGCAGGATCGTCCGGGCCTCGGCCGGCAGGGCGTCGCCGACGGAGGCGACCTGGTCCCGGACAGTGGCCGGATCGACGAGCAGCCCGTACAGCAGGACGGTGGCAATCAGCGCCGGGAACAACGCCAGGAAGCCGAAGAAGGCCACCCCGCCGGCCAGCAGCGGGACCTGATCGGATTGCGCCTCTTTCCAGCCCCGGGTCAGCACCTGACGCCAGCCCTTTGCCGGAATCTCGGTCGGCCGGTCGGCCTCGACCCCCGGCGGCGACCCGCCGGCTGAACTGTCCGTAGGACTGCTTTCCTGCCCTGCCATTCCGGTCTCCTTGCTGGTCCCCATGACGTTCACCGCCGTAGGAAGCCCTCAGTTCGGGTTTGCAGTACGTGCCCGCGCCGCCCTGGTCGGCGCGGGCACGTAGCCCTGCGACCGGCTCCTAGTAGCTCCGCTGGTTCTGAACGTTCTGGGCAGAGCTCTGCGCCTGATCCTTGACGTCCTGAGCTGCGGAGGCGCCCTCGTCCTTGACGGTAAAGGCAGCGTCGGTAGCCGTGGACTTCACCGACTCGACCGCCTCCTGCGCCGGTTCTTTGAGCGCGTCCGCCGTGTCCTTGGCGACCTCACCCAACTGCGCGACGACCGGCTGGGCGGCGTCCTTGACCTTCTCCGCGGCCTGCTGTTCCTTGGCCGAGGCCGGGAGCAGGCTTCCCAGCAGCGCACCGGCACCGAAGGCGATCAGTCCGGCAGCCAGCGGGTTGCCCTGGGTCTGCCTACGGACCGTCTGCGGTGCCGAGGACACCGCGTCGCCCACCGAGGACGCGGCGCCCCCGAGCGCGTCGGTGGCCGAGGAGGCTGCTGATCCGGTCGAGGACGTGGTGTCCGATGCCTTTCCCATCACCTTCTCCTTGACGCTGCCGACCGC
>JACCTM010000180.1 GCA_013812385.1 Geodermatophilaceae bacterium
TCCTGATGGCCTTCACGCCGTGGAGCGCGATCAACCTGATCGACTACTACCTGATCTCCAAGGAGCGGGTCGACATCCCGGCGTTGTACGACCCGAACGCCCGCTACGGCCGGTGGAATGCCACGGCGCTGGTCTCCTACGCGATCGGGATCGGGGTCCAGATCCCGTTCCTGGCCCAGGCGCTCTACACCGGTCCGCTCACCGAGGCGTTGGGTGGTGTGGACATCTCCTGGCTGGTGGGGCTCGTCGTCACCGGGACGATCTACTACTTGTGGGCGCGGAACACCTCGAACCCGCCGTCAGCGATGATCTATCCCGCGGACGCCACCACGGCGCCCACCGCAGTGCCCTCCCACTGAGGGACATTCTCCGGACCAAGTGCGGTCTGGCCGCCTGCAGATGCGACATTCTCGGGGAATGTGCACCTCGGAGGTGGCTTACTTAGTCCGCAGACCCGGTCGGCGCAGGTGCCAGGATGGTGCCTGGCCGGCGCTGCCGGGTCGGTCAGATCAACCTCCATCCCGACGACCCGGCCTCCCGCCCACTCAGCGGACCGGTCAGGGATCACGCTCGGGCACAGCCGCCCGGTCATCGCCGGCCCCGCTTGGCCGGTTGGGTAGCGAACCGTCGCCTTCAGGTTCCGCAAAGTGCCGGTTGTGTAGCGAACCGGCGCTTTCAGCGTCCTCAAAGTGGCGGTTGGGTAGCGAACCGGCCACTTCGCGGTCGGGAGGCACATCATTGCCAGTGTCACCACCCTGCCGCTGCACGGACTTTCTCCGGAGAAAGTCCGGAAACCGGTCCACCGCGCCGTCCAGCACACCGCCGGCCGGGTCGTCCATGCCGCTGCGCCGAACGATGTCCCACCGCGGATCCCACAGGTCACGCACCACGTACATCATCAGCGCGATCACCAGCACGTCGCGGATCCCGACAGCCAGGAAGAACCACTCGATCCGGATGCCGGAGTTGTCGACGCCGAGATACCAGAGCAGCCGCGGCCCCCACAAGAAGGCTTCGGTGGCCTGCCAGGCCAGCAGCAGCCGCCACTCCGGTCGGGCAAGCACAGCCAGGGGGAGCAGCCACAGCGAGAACTGCGGGCTCCACACCTTGTTCACCAGCAGGAAGCCAGCCAGCAGCAGGAAGAGCAACTGCGGAAGTCGGGGTCGTACGGGCGCCCGCAGGCCGACGAAGGCGACCCCGGCACAGACCGCCGCCGTCGCCAGCGCCACGGCGAGATTCAGCCCGGTCGGTGACTGGCCGGGTCCGAGCACCGCATCGAACAGGGTGGCGTCGGTCGATCCGCTGAAGTGTTCCGCGATCCGCCACAGCGAGTCCGGATCGGCGGTCCGCGTCTGGTTCAGCCGGAAGAACAGTGACCAGTTCTCTGGGGCGACCAAGGCGATCGGCAGGTTGATGACTGTCCAGGTGAGCACCGCCGCCGCCGTGGTCATGCCCCACTCGCGCAGGCGGCCAGCCCGAAGGCAAAGGACGAAGAGCACGCCGAGAAACAGCAGCGGATAGAGCTTGGCCGCGATTCCCAGCCCGAGCAGCACCCCAGCGAGGACCGGCCGGCGCCGAGACCAGGCCACCATCCCCGCGCTGGACCAGGCGATCGCCCACAGGTCCCAGTTGGTGAAGGCGTGGACGAACAGCAGCGGGGACAGCGCCACCATCGCCGCGTCCCACGGCCGCCGACCGGAAAGCCTCTGCACCGCCCAGACCATCGCCAGCGCACACAATGACAGCAGGAGCGCAGTCACCGCGTAGTAGGAGTAGACCGCCGGCAGGTCGGGCAGCAGGCCGGCCTCGAACGACCAAGCGTCGTAGGTCGCCGACAGCCGCGAAGCGCCGTACATGAACCAGCCGGTCAGGACCGGGTACTCCACCGCCGAGTCGAAATAGGGCACCGCACCGGAGTCCAGCCCGTGGATCCCATACAGCGGGACCGAGTCGGAGTAGCAGAAGTGCGTGTACTGCTTGGATCCCGACCAGTCCCCGGCGGCACAGGGCTCCTGCTTGATCCAAGCGAAGGCCAGCACGACAATGCCCATCGCCAGGCACACCCGCAGCGGCGTCCAGAACCGATTCCTGCCTACGGTCGCATGCCGACCCCAGGGCCCACCGATCGCCGTGCTCGCCGCGGTGGAAACCGGATCGGACCAGGTCGGAAGCACCCGGTCCACCGGCTGCTCAGTCTCCTCGCTCTCGCCCTGCTGCCTCTCGCCCTGCTCGCTCTCGCCCTGCTCGCTCACGCGTTGTCAGGTTCCGCGCTATGGGGTTGGTGCCGGCGGAGTCGTGGGCGGTGGCGCCGGCGGAGAAGGTCGCGGAGGTGGTGACGGTCGCGGTGGCGGTGAGGGCCGCGGCGGCGGTGCCGACTCGGTCGGGTCCACAGTTGGGTCAGGCGTCGCCGACGGAACCGGGGTCGACTCCTCGGTCGGGTCCGCGGACTCGTCGCCGCCGCCGTTGTCGTTGCCGCCGCCGTTGCCGCCGCCGTTGCCGCCGCCGGAGCCGGAGGTCTGGCCGCTGTCGCCCTTGATCAGCGCCTCATCGGGCAGGGGCAACTGCTCCGCGCCGGCCAGGACGGCGTTCATGTAGGCCTGCCAGATCTTGCCGGGCAGACCCGAGCCGTAGACCAGTCTGCCCTCAGCGGTCAGCAGCGGCTCGTTGTT
The DNA here is from genome assembly GCA_013812385.1 of Geodermatophilaceae bacterium. Classification (GTDB taxonomy): domain Bacteria; phylum Actinomycetota; class Actinomycetes; order Mycobacteriales; family Geodermatophilaceae; genus JACCQS01. The sequence continues at coordinate 2,670 of JACCTM010000180.1, forward strand.
GTCCGTACCGACCCACACCGCGCTCGAGATCTGCGGGGTGAAGCCCACCATCCAGGCGTCCTTGTTGGCCTCGTCGTTGAGTTGCGTCGTCCCGGTCTTGCAGGCCACCTCGCGGCCGTCGGCGAGTTCGTCGTTGGAGTAGTCAGCGACGTCGCTCAGCGCGTACGTCACGTCGCTGGCGACCTCCGGTGCCATCACCTGCTCACCATCAGACCCATCGTTGGAGTACAGAACGTTGCCCTCGGAGTCGGCGATCTGGCTGATGAAGTACGGCGGCCGCTCCACCCCGCCGGCGGCGAAGGTCGCGAACGCGTGCGCCTGGTCGATCGGCCGGACCTCGTACTCACCGATACCGATCGAGGACGCCGTCACGCCGTCCCGCGACAACGTCGGGGTCCCATCCGGCATCTCCCGGGCCACACCGGCTCGGTG
>JACCTM010000201.1 GCA_013812385.1 Geodermatophilaceae bacterium
AGGCTCGTTGGCCCGAGGGCGGTGGAGTCATGTTCGGCTCGGCCGGACGTGGGGCCAGCGAGTTCTCATCCAAGGCGGTCGGCGCGAGCTCGGTGTACGTGATCACCGATGATCCCGATGCGGTGTACGAGCGAGCCGTCGCCGGCGGTGCCGAGATCACCCGCGGAATGGAGGAGGCGGACTACGGCTCGCGTGGTTTCACCGTCCGCGATCTGGAAGGCAATCTGTTCAGCTTCGGGACCTATCGCGGGGAGTGAGACGCTACGTGCGTGAGCAGTCGGGACCAAGCGGCCACTGAGACCTCCGTACCCTCGCCTGACAATCAGGCAGAGCCGGAAACCGGGTCGGAGAACGGGTCACGGTCCGTGGCGACTTGGTTGGGCCGACGCTTCGATGTCGAGGTCGGCCCGGTGGCCCACGGCGGGCACTGCGTGGCTCGACACGAGGGGCGGGTCGTGTTCGTGCGGCACGCCCTACCGGGTGAGCAGGTCACCGTGCAGGTGACCGAGGACCGCCATGCCGGGTACTGCCGCGCCGATGCAGTCGAGATCCATCGGGCCGCCTCCGGCCGCGTGCCACCCCCGTGTCCGGTCGCGGGGCCGGGCAAGTGCGGTGGCTGCGACTGGCAGCACGTCGATCACCAGGCCCAGCGCGCACTCAAGGCCGACGTCCTTCGCGAGCAGTTGCTGCGACTTGGGGGGCTGGACGAGTCCGAACTGCCGGTCGATCTGGCTGTCGAGGAGGTGCCCGGCGGAACCCTGCGCTGGCGCACCCGGGCGGGGTTCGCGGTCGACCGGCGTGGCCGGATCGGCATGCATCCGCATCGTTCGCACCGGGTCCTGCCGATCGCGGACTGCCCGATCACCGAGATCCCGGTACTGCAGAGTCGAGTCCTGAACCGCCGTTGGCCTGGCGCCGGCGGCATCGAGGTCGCGGCTGACTCCTACGGTCGCACTGCGGTGCGCCAACTCGACCGCCGCGGGCGGGTTCGATCCAGCGGTGGGGCCAAGAAGCTGCGGGAACAGGCAGCCGGTCGCACCTGGCAGGTCAGCAGCGGCGGGTTCTGGCAGGTCCATTCCGGTGCCGCTGACGTCCTGGTTGAGGCGGTGCGCGCGGCCGGCGCGGTCCGCCCGGGGGAGCGGGTCCTGGACCTGTACGCCGGAGTCGGCCTGTTCGGTGGGGTGCTCGCTGAGGATGTCGGCCCGAACGGGTCCGTGGTCTGCGTCGAGTCCAGCAGCACCGCGGTGGCCGACGCCGAGGTCAATCTGGCGTCCACGGCTTGGGCCACCGCCCGGGTCGGCTATGTGGATGCCGACCTCATCCGGGCCGAGGTTGAGAGCGACCGGCCGGATGTGATCGTGCTCGATCCGCCGCGTGCGGGTGCCGGACGGGCCGTCTGCCAGGCGCTGGCCGAGTCCGGAGCGCGCGTGGTCTACGTCGCGTGCGATCCCGCCGCGTTGGCTCGCGATGTTGCAACCCTGCGGGACGTCGGATATCGGTTGGCTGGGCTGCGGGCCCTCGACCTCTTCCCGATGACTCATCATCTCGAGGCGGTCGCGCTACTGCTGCCCAGTTGAGCAGTCAGCCGGTCCCGGACGCGTAGCGCAGGTCCCCGGCGACCAGGGTGGCCAGGCACCGACCGACACCGTCGGCCACGATCGCCGCGTACGGATCGTCGGCGGCCACGTCGACGACGGTCAGATCCGCACGGCAACCGGGTTCGAGTCGGCCGATGTCATTGCGGCCCAGTGCTATTGCCCCTCCGAGAGTCATGGCCTCAACCAACCAGCGGTCCAGACCGCCCTCAGTCGATCCCTGTGACAGGGCCAGCGCGCGTACCGCCCGTACCTCTTCCAGCAGATCGAGGGACGGCGACGAACTCAGTGAATCGGTACCGATGCCCACCGCGTTGCCCTCCGCTCGGTAGGCCGCAACCGGTGCCTGGCCGCAGTCCAGCCGCTCGTTGGAGCGCGGGCACAAGGCCACCGCCGTACCCCGTTCTCGAAGCAGCGCCCGGTCTGCGGCATCGGCGTGTACGCCGTGGGCGATGTGCGAATCCGCGCCGAGCAGTCCGACACTGTCCAACTCGGCGATCGGCGTACGACCGGAGCCGCCGT
>JACCTM010000214.1 GCA_013812385.1 Geodermatophilaceae bacterium
ACCTGATCGGGATGGTGAGCCAGGCTGACATTGCCCGGAACCTGCCCGAGGACAAGGTGGGCGACCTGGTCGAGGCGATCTCCCGCTGATCCCGGCGACTCCGATGGGCGTCGGTCAAGGAGCGGCCTGGCGCCCCGTCAGCTAGGAACTGGATCAGGACCGCCGCGATCTCGTCCAACGGGAGCGGCGGCCCATAGTTGCCGGCCGCACTGGCTGAACGCGGCGGGCCGTGTCGTGGTGGATGCAGCCGGCCGGCTGATCATGAGCAACTACCGCGCTGAGAACCTGTTCGGATTCAGCGCCCGCCAGGCCGGTCAACCGATCGCCGATCTCGACCGGGCCTCGAGCCCTCTGAAGCTGCCGCCGTTGATCGACCAGGTGATCCGAGCGCGCCGGACCATCTGGGTCAGGGAAGTCGAGTGGGCCCGCCCCGGCGTGGCGACCCTTGAGGAACTGGAAACCACGAACGAGGAGTTGCAGTCCACCAACGAGGAACTGGAGACGATGAACGAAGAGCTGCAGTCGATGAACGACGAGCTCGGCGGGAGCAACAACGAACTACGAGACCGGGCTCGTCAGGTCGGCGAGCTCAACGCCTTCATGGAGTCGGTTCTGGCAAGTCTCACCGTCGGAGTGGCCGTCGTCGATCGCGACCTGAAGGTGTCTGCCTGGAACGCGCCGGCGCATGAGCTATGGGGCCTTCGCCCGGGAGGCGGTCGGTCACCACCTGCTCGACCTGGACACAGTCTGCCGCTGGCTCAGGTCACCACAGCGTTGGACGCAGTGCTGGCCGGCAGGTCCGACGAGCGCTCCGCGGTGCTGATCGAGGCGGTCAACCGGCGCGGTCGGCCGGTCGCCGTACAGGTCACCTTGAGCCCGTTGGTGCACGATTCCGACCCAACGCATGTCGACGGGGAGCCCCGCACGACCGGGGCCATCCTGGTGATGGACGAGATCACCGAGGGTTCCTAGCTCAGAAGTGCGGGCTCAAGGGCGGGCCGCCGGAGACGGCCGTACGGTCGCCCTGACCAGCCTGGCGGAGAGGTCGGCGAGCTTGGTGTTGGTGTTGCGGCTCACCATGACCAGGCGGGCGAATGCCTCGTCGGCCGAGCAGCCGTGCCGGGCCATGATGATTCCTTTGGCCTGATCGATCTCGCCGCGTGACTGTAGGGCCTCCTCCAGCTGCACTCCGAGCTTGCGCAGCGACTCGCGTTCACGAACATCCTGTACGACGGCGCCGACGGCCGCGGCGAACAGCCCCGCGGTACGGACGTCTCCGGTATCGAATGCTTCTTCCTCGTGGGCGTAGAGGCTGACGACTCCGATAGTCTGCGGCCCCTGCTGCAGGGGGATGGCCAGTGCACTGCACAGACCGACGTGGCGGGCCTTCGGTGTGAAGTGTGGCCACCGCCGTTCCAGCGTCATCTGCGGGGACCTCGTGACCTCACCGGAGTTGTAGGCATCCACGCAGGGCCCCTCGCCGGCCTCGAACTGCGCCCCGTCCACCGCCTGAGCGAACTCGGACTCGGTGGCGATCGCTTCCGGCTCGATCGGCGAGCCGAGCGACACGCTGATCCCGGTCGCGTGCGGAACGGCGATCCGCCCGAGGGCGGCCACTCGGGCGAGCAGCTGCCGCGGCTCGTCGCCCTCGAGCGGCAGGCGGCACAGTGTGGCGAAAACGGCGGCGCTGGCGTCCGAGGGCTGCACGGGATCGCCTGGCTCGAGGGAACGCGTCGGTACGGCGACCCAACGGTACTGGCGGTGGCCGTTGTCGCCGCCAGGATCGGTGAACGCGGCCAACGTGACCTGGACGGCAGCACCGCGCCGCGGCTTGAGCGTGATGACGAGCTGCTGCTCTGGATGATCGGCCATCTGGCTGATCACCTGCCGCAGCTGTCTACGGTCGGCGTCGTCGACGAACGAGGTGAGCGGCTTGCGCAGCACGCCTGCCTCGGCTACTCCGAGCAGGGCAGCGGCAACGCTGTTGGCGTCGATCACCGTCCCCGCTCTATCGGTGACGAACACCGGAAGGGGCAAAAGCGACGAGACCCGTTCGCGCCAGACATCATGCTGGCGCTGTTGTTCCAGAAGATCCTCGATCGACTTCTGCTGGATGCGCAGCTCGTCCTGGGCAACCCGCAGTGCCTCATGGGCCACGCTGATCTCGAGGAGACTCTCCTCGAGGGCGTCCTCGGGATCGATCACCTCACGCTGAAGGTTCTGCACTCGCTGCCGTTGTTCGTGCAGCTGCAGAGTCAGGGTGTCGGCCAAAGGTGCTGGGCCGGACGAGACAGGCACGGACGAGCCCTCGCTCATCGCTCCTCCTGACGATCGGGTCATGGCTCGACTAGGGCCGAAAACACATTCCGATTCCATTCGCCAGATCAGACTACGCACCAGCCACTTAGGTATGAGCGTACGCGACGGCGTACGCCACGATCGAAGGAACTTATGCAATTTACTGTGAACCTTTGGCCAGACTTACATAGTTAGCTCAGAGCATTGCTAACTAGACAGAGGCTGTGGTGTAGTCATTGCCAGTTGGTCCAGCAGCGGCGCCACGATGTTCATCTCCTCTAGGAGTCATCGTGCAGTTGGCCACCAGGCAAGCCGTAGAGGTCGCCCACGCTGCTCGTCGCCCCAGCTACCACGAATCGGTGTCTCGCCGCAGCCACGATTTGCTCCTTCAGGCTGCCCCTCCGTGTCCGGAACCAGTTCGCCAGGATCTGCATACCCAGGTGATCTTGTTGAACCGGCGCGTGGCCGCCGGCATCGCTTCGCGGTACAACCAGCGTGGTGTGGACGCCGAGGACCTCCGACAGGTCGCGGAGATGGGACTGGTCAAGGCGGTTCGCCGTTACCAGCCAGATCGCAGCTCCGGTTTTCTGGCCTACGCCGTGCCCACGATCCGCGGTGAGATCAGGCGGTACTTCCGGGACAGCGGGTGGATGGTGCGTCCCCCTCGCCGGATCCAGGAACTCCGCGGTGAGGTCATCAGCACCGAGAACGACATGGTCCAACAGCTTCGTCGCTTTCCGACGGTGACCGAGACGGCGCAGGAAATGGGACTGAGCACCCCGGAACTGGACGAGGTGCACGGCGCGCGTGGGTGCTTTCGTCCGGCCTCGCTCGATGCGCCGGCCCGTGAGGACGTGAGTCTCCCGGTCGGTGAACTGATCGGTGCGGCGGATCCGGCGTACGAGCGCGTCGAGAACTACGAGTCCTTGACCCCGTTGCTGGCCGCGTTGGAACCCCGCGATCGACTTATCCTCGGCCTGCGCTTCGTGGACGGCCGCACGCAGAAGGAGATCGGGGACCAGATCGGGGTCAGTCAGATGCAGGTCTCCCGGCTGCTGAACTCCGTGCTCGGTCGACTCCGGGACGAGCTGTGTGCCGACTGAGTCGGTGCTGTCTTGCCCGGTGCGCCCACGAACCTGCTTTCAGCCCGAGTCAGGGTTTACCCGAGCACTGGTTGGGAACCGATGAGCAGGGCCGGGTGAGCGTCCCGGGGCAAGTCCGGTCTAGGCGTCGCGGGTTCAAACTTGAGTGCTCGCGACGCCGATCGGCCGGGCCTTCGCCGAGCTCGGCCTCATCAACCTCAACGTAAAGCAGCATGAAGCAGGTACTCGACCGGGTCTCGGAGCTGGGCCAAGAACACCATCCCTGGTGCCGATGAGGTGTCGGTCAGCCTGGTAGAGGCGCGCGGCGCGAGTACGGCCGCGTTCACCGGCGAGCTGGCCTTGCACCTAGACCAGATCAGCCCGCTGACGGCCTGACGCAGCTCCCATGCCTACCTCGTGGCTCGAGTCCTCGACGAGGCCGTGCGGCCGGCGTCGGCCTCGCCGTAGGCAAGCACCTCGGCCGCGGCCGCGA
>JACCTM010000217.1 GCA_013812385.1 Geodermatophilaceae bacterium
CCCTGATCGCAGCCTGCGGGGGCGCGGAGGATGCAACGGAATCGGCCGACCCGAGTTCCTCGTCCAGTACCGACATCTCGGGGACGATCACTCTGTACACCTGCGTCAGTGACACCACGATCCAACCCGTAATCGAGGCGTTCGAAACGGCCAATCCTGACGCCACGGTTGACCTCTACCGCGCCCCCACCGCCGACCTCAATGCTCGGGTCGCAGGCGACGTGCGTTCGGGCGGCCTACAGGCCGACGTTATCTGGGCCTGCGACCCGTTGACGATGCAGGACTACGTCGACCAGGACCTCGTCGGCGGGTGGACGCCGGAGACCGACATCCCCTCGGATGTCCGCACCGATGACTACGTCGGCGTCGCCGTTCTCTACATGGTCGCCGTCGCCGCCGAAGGCATCGCGCCGCCGGAGGCCTGGTCGGACCTGACCGACGAGGAGTACGCAGACGGCGTCGCTGTCCCGGACCCCGGCTTCGCCGCGTCGGCGCTCGGGGCACTCGGGTACTTCGCGCAGGATCCCGACTTCGGCCTCGAGTACTACGAGGCGTTGAAGGACAATGGCGCCGTGCAGGTCAGCGCCCCGGACGAGGTGACCAACGGTGTCGCCGAGGGCATCTACAAGGCCGGGATCACCAACGCCAACTCCGCCTACGCCGCCCAGAGCGGCGGCGCGCCTATCGAGATCGTCTGGCCGGAGCCGGGCGCGATCGCGATCTACGGCCCAGCTGCATTGGCCGTGGACGCTGCCGAACCCGCGACCGCACAGGCCTTCCTCACCTACATCGCCAGTGAGGACGGCCAGACGGTGATCGCCGAGGCCGGTTCGTACCCGACCCTGGAAGGGGTCACCGGCCCGACCATCCCCGAGGACGCGCCGATCGTGTACCCGGACTGGGCGGCACTGGCCGACCAGAAGGATGACCTGCTCGCCGATTATCAGCAGATCTTCGGCGCCTGAATTTGGCGAGCGCCCGAGGCCTTCGGGGTGCCACGGTAGGTCTCGTGGCGCTCGCGGCGGCCACTGTGGTGTTGGTGCCGCTGCTGGTGATGGCACGCACCGTCTTTGTGGAGGGCTCCGCCGACCTCGGCGACATCCTGTCCTCACCGGGCCTGGGCACGGCGGTCAGGAACACCTTTTTGCTCGCCCTGGCGGTCACGGTCCTGTCCCTCCCGCTCGGAACGCTGCTCGCCCTCGCCCTGCGCCGCCCGGATCTGCCGGGTCGGGCCTTCTGGCGAGTGGCCGTCTTGCTGCCGGTGCTGGTTCCGGACTTCGTTCTGGGCTACAGCTGGTTGCGCGCGTACGGCCGAGCCGGGTTCACCGATGACTTGTTCGGAGTGCATTGGTTGGGCGTACAGGGACCGGTCGGCGTCACGGTCGTCGTCGTGGTCAATGCCGTTCCACTGGTCTACCTGATCACCGCAGTCGGGCTCGCTGCCCGGGCTGAGCCCGCGATGGAGAGGGCCGCGCGGGTCTCCGGGGCCGGGCCGCTGAGCGTACTGAGAACGATCACCCTGCCGCTGCTTGCACCTGCGACGGCCTCCGCCGCCGTCCTGGTGTTCGTTCTGACACTCGGCACGTTCGCGATTCCGCAGGTGATGGGCTCACCGGCCGGCTTCAGCACGATCACCACCCGGATCTACAGCAATCTGGCCCGCAGCAGCGACCCGTTGGCCTTCACCGAGGCGGTCGCCCTCGCCATGCTGCTCGTGGTCATCGCGGTGCTGCTGGTGGCACCGGCGGACTCCCTCCTCGGCCCGCGCCTACGCGTCACCCGAGCGGCGACGACGGACCCTACCTCGCTGGCCGGCAACTACAACAAGGCCAGCGGCCGCTGGGCGGCAACAGGCATCGGCTGCTATTCGTTGCTTGCGGTGGGTTTGCCGCTGCTGGCCCTGGTGGCCACTGCCGTCACCCGGGCTGTCGGTCTTCCGCCAACCCCGGAGAACTGGACCATCGCGAATTTCCTGTCGGTGATCAATGCGCGCAACGGCGAGGCGCTGAGCCGCAGCGTGCTGCTGGCCGCGATCGCCGCTTCGGCCCTGGTCTTGCTCGGCGGACTGGTCGCCGCACTCGAACGCGGCCGCTCGGGCCGGAGCGTGGCAACGCTGGTCACGTTGACCCTCGTACTGCCCGGATCGACACTCGCGCTCGGCATGCTCATCGCCTACGGTCGCTGGCTCGGCGGCACGCTGGCGATCATCCTGCTCGCCTACATCGCCAAGCTCTGGGCCATCGCGCACCGGCCGATCTCCGGCGCCCTCGACCGGTTGCCCCCAGATG
>JACCTM010000238.1 GCA_013812385.1 Geodermatophilaceae bacterium
CATCGCCGACAACCACGGATTGGACGCGCACGTCGTAGGAGCCTTCGATGTCGGCAACCGCGCGTTCCAGTGCGCCGCCGAAGGTGGCCGTGTCCTCACCCGGATGCCCGTACAGCCAGGAACGCAATTCCCGCTCCTGGCTGCGTGCCAGACGGATGACGTCTCGCGGCGACTCGGCATGACGCTGAACCAGCGCGAGCGTCTGCAGTACTGAATCATGGAGGTGCGCAGCCACTTCGGCGCGCTCTTCGACCCGAATCCGAGCCCGCCGCTCGGAGCTGCGCTCGGCGACCAGGCGCCGCCACCAGGGCGCGGTGGCCAGGGCAACCCCGCCCAGGATCAGCAGCGTCGACACGAAGCTCTGCCAGGTGACTTCGAGCAGGTTCAAGGTGGTGAGTACCGCAACCAGGCCGAAGACGGCGACCAGGGCGCCAGCAGCCAGTCGCCAGCGCAGGCTACGACGGCTGAGCAGATCGCGGTCGTCCACCTGGCGCCAGATCAGGGCCAGTCCGACCCCCACGATGATCAACGGCCATAGCACCTGTACCTGCCCGAACGGGCCGATCTGGGTCAGCAGCAAGGCGCCGCCGACACCGATCAGCAAGATCGCGAGTGACGGCTTGTCCCGCAGCGCCTGCAAACTCAGTCCGGTGGTTTCCGGCGACTCACCAGCAGCCCGATCCGTGCCGGCCGGCGGGCCGCCGGCCGTCTCTACCTGCGGCAGAAAGACCCACAGCAGGGCGTACATCAGGACTCCGACTCCGATGAAGGCCAACGCGACGAAGACTCCCCGCACGATCACCGGGTCCAACCGCAGATGACGAGCGACTGCGGCACAGACACCCGAGACGAGCCGATCGTCATGGGCGCGCACCAGCGGTGGCCGTACCTGTGCCGCAGTCCTCACGCAGCGATCGTCACATGCCAGGAAGACCGCGGCCATCCGGTGACCCCCCGAGGTGCCCGGCGGCGAGATTGAGGGTGTCGCTCAGGGTGCTTCCCGATACCGGTGCGAGCCGACCGCACGCAAGATTCTCGACATGACCACGGATTCTGATCCACCGACCCCGTCCGACACTTCGGGTCCACCGACGCCCCCCGCCGCATCCGGCCCGCCGAGTCCGACGGATCCGCCGACCCGACCGGATCCGCCGGCCCAACCGGATCTGCCGGCCCAACCGGAGGGGCGCCACCCCACCGCCCCCGTACCGCCCACCGCCAGCTTCGGTGCCGCACCCCCGACGCCTCCCGACGGCGCCGGCTCCGTGCCCTCCTCAGGAGGAGGATGGGGCCCGGCCGGTCCGACCCCGCAGTACGAGACGCCGCACTACGGGACACCACGGTACGGCCAGTCAGCGACGTCGCAGGTTACTTCTCGCCTGCAACGCAGCTCCTCCGACCGGGTCCTGACCGGCGTCTGCGGTGGCCTTGGACGGCAGACCGGTGTGGATCCGATCCTGTTCCGGGTCGCGTTCGTCGCACTGGTCTTCGCAGCGGGAAGCGGCATCCTGCTCTACCTCGCCTTGGCAGTCCTCATGCCACGCGACGACGGGCAGCAGATCTGGTCCCGTTCGGGCGGTCACCGATCCGGTCCCGGAGACAACCGAGCCGGCCCTGCCGGTGCCGACCAGCATCCCGCCTATGGCCCACCGCCGCCGCCGCTACCGAAGGGTCCCCGCTCGCCAGTGCCCGGCGTCACCGTCGCGCTCCTGCTGATCGGTGTGGGCGTCATTGCCCTGGGAACCCGTTACGCCGAGTGGTCGGTGGCCCCGTCGACCTATTTCGCTCTTGCGGTGGCTGCCGTCGGCGTAGCCCTGCTGATCACCGCTCTGGGACCGTGGCAGCGCAGCAAGGTCGGCTTGATCGTCCTGGGGCTGATGCTGTCTTTCGGGCTGTTCGTCACCTCCGCGGTGGACTCGCGCGGCGGCTTCGACGAGGCGACCTTCGGGGAACGCAACTATCGCCCGGCTTCGGCTGACCAGCTGCGCGATACCTATCAGGTTGTCATGGGCCAGAGCACCCTGGATCTGTCCGAGGTGGAATTCGCTGTGGCCGAACCGATCGAGATTCACGTGGAGGTCACCATGGGCAACTTCGAGATCTTCGTGCCACGCAACGTGAACCTCCGGCTCGACGGCGAAGCCAACTTCGGCTCGGTCTCGGTCTTCGGGGAGCGGACCACCTTCGACGGTTCCTACCCCGGTTTAGGCGAGGAAAGCGGCGTCGGCGACGACGAGCCGGAACTGATTCTGGACATCGACGTCCGGTTCGGGAACGCGGAGGTGACTCGTGTCCGCTGACCAGCAACCGCCTCGAGACGCACCCCAGCCAACCGGCGGTCCGGACCCAGCCTCCCTGTCCCGCCGGGTCGACATCGTCGCGCTCGTTGCCGGAGTGGTGTTCATCCTCTTCAGCGCCGTCTCGCTGACCGTCGGCGTGCTCGATCTCCCCGACATCGGCGCTGCTCCGCTGTGGCTGCTCCTCATCGGTGCCGGTGTGCTGCTGCTGATCAGCGAACTCCGTGCCCGAAAGAACAACAGCTCCGAGTCCGCTCCGTCGTCGGATTCGCCGGAGCTGTCGGCCTGGGAGCAGGACACCTACCGCTGAACCGGACTCTGCCGAAGCGACCCAGCAAGCAACTGGGTGGCGCAGAGGCTAAGCACTCAGCGGCTCTGCAGCGCGTCCAGGGCGACCGCCATGGCCGCGGCGACCCGGAAGTCGAGGCGTTGGTCGGGCACCGTCACGGTGTAGGAATCCCGAATCGCCTTGTGCCGCTCACTGATCAACACCGGCTGGCCGGTCGCCTTGTCCAGGAAGTCGAAGTGAAAGATGAACGGCACCCACACATCGCCCAGGTACGGGATCAGCGTCCACACTCGGCGCAGGACGGCGATGGCCGGTCGGCGCTCCCGACCCAACGCCTCGACCCCTGGCGCCGACAGGTGCCAGGTCGAGCGGAGCAGGCTGGCGCCGAACTCCTTGCTGAACATCCCGAGCGCCACCCCGTTCTCGTCGAAGACGTCATGCTCGGCGTGGACGTCCAGGCGCTGCCGGGCCTTGAACGAGAAGACCCGCCGCGACTTGCTCGGATCGGCGAAGAAGGCTACTTCTTCCTTGAG
>JACCTM010000241.1 GCA_013812385.1 Geodermatophilaceae bacterium
TCCGGCCGGACTCCTCGCTGGAGTCGCTGGCCAAGCTCAAGCCGGCGTTCTCACCCGACGGCCCGGCGACGGCCGGGAACTCCTCGCCGATCAACGACGGAGCGATCGCCACGCTGGTCGGCCCGGCCGCTGTCGGTGACGAATTGGGGTTGGAGCCGATCGGCCGGATCGTCGCCTCCTGCACCGTCGGTCGGGATCCGCAGGAGTTCTCGATCGCGCCGGTCTGGGCGATCGAGAAGCTGCTGACTCGTACCGGGAAGTCCTTCGACGACATCGCCGTGTGGGAGATCAACGAAGCCTTTGCCGCGATGGTGCTCTCGGTGCTGCATGACCTGCCGGCCATCGACCCGGAGAGCGTCAATGTGCACGGTGGCGCGATCGCCATGGGTCATCCGCTGGGTGCCTCCGCCCCCCGGGTGATCGTGGATGCCTGCCGGGAGTTGCGCCGCCGAGGTGGCGGGCTGGCCGTGGCGGCGGCCTGTATCGGCGTCGGCCAAGGGACCGCTGTCCTCCTCGAGGTCTAGCTTCAGCCCGGACCCAAGTTGATCATGGGCAAACGGCTATTTCTCGTCGAGGAAATGCCCGATTTGCCGATGATCAACTTGCTGTAGGCACCACGGGTCAGACACGCGGTGGAGGGCGCCATCCGCGGCTCAGCAACGCCTGCCGTACCCGCTGGATCATGACCTGTGGTCGACGAAGATGCTCGCGGCCGAACCGAATGACCAGCCAACCCTGCGCGGCCATCCGCGAATAGCGCTCCACGTCTCGATCGAACTGTTCCCCGGCGCCATGTTGTCGGCCTTCATACTCCACGAGAACCCGCCACTCCTCGTAGCCCAGATCCGCGTGTGCCACGACCCGGCCGTGCTCATCCGAGATCGGCAACTGCGGGGTCACGGGAGGAAGATCGTGACTGTTCAGCCAGTACCGAACAACGCTCTCCGGTGCGGATTGGGCCCGTGCATCGAGCCGAGGAAGGCAGTCGCGGGCCCGAGCTACGCCACGTCGACCGGCGGCTGCCACGACTCGACGAGAGAGGGCATCAGCATCGGTCAGACCAAGCCGAAGAGCGGCGTCCCCCACTGCAACCAGTTCAGCAGGGGTGAGGTACTCGGCTAGGTCGACGTACAGGCGAGCGCCGGACGTGACGCGGACTCCGTCAATTTCGTCGATGTCCTCGGGGAGCAGGGCACGACCATGCACGACCAATTCTCGGCGTTGTGGGAGCACGATCCGCGGCGCCAAGACGACGTGGATCGACGGACAGTTGCGGCTCGGCACGCCGAGAAGCGCGGCAGCCGTCCAGTGGCTGAACGCTGCGTCGGATGGCAGCACGCACGCAAGCGTCCGACACCGGCGATCCACCTGATCCGGAAGCGCATCGACCAGATAGAGACCGTGCGAGATCCGGGTCCGTGGCGGCGCACCCGAACGGGGTCTGCCTACTGGACGTACCGGTGCGGGGACGATGCGCTTCGGGTCACCGATGAGGCTGAGCTGCTGCGTTCGGTTACGTACCATCCGCCGACCGTCTCGCGGGCTTCCCCGAAGGACGCCACGATCGGGCGCCCTGTGGATGCCCGAATAGGCCTGTGGAAGACGAACTGAGTTGATCATCGGCAAAGCCGGGTATTGCGGGAAGAGAAAGGCTCCGTTTGCCGATGATCAACTCGGCGGGCTCAACGTTCGGTGGCGAGCCAGCTTCGGCCGGCCTCGGTCAGGACGCGGTAGTCGCCGTGAGTGGCCAGTAGCGGCGGGTCCTGGCGATGCAGGGCGGCGACCCGCTCGGGCCGGAGCCCCAGTTCGCGCGCGGCATGATGGGCCTCCAGCTTGTGCATCTGAGCGTCCGGCGTCGCTGCGATGCGGGCCAGGTAGTCCCGCTCGTCTCCGGGGACTCCCCCACCCTCGTTGCCCTGCCAGGTGCGCTTGGGATGCCGGCGGATGTACTCCTGCTCGAGTTCGAGCATCCGCTCGGTGTGCGTCTTGAACTGCTCCGCGGTGCCGTGCAGGAACACCCAACTGCGGGTCTCGTGCGCGTGCGTGCCCTGGCGCTCGAGATCCTCATCGGACAACTCCGATGCGGGTACCCCGAGACCCGGTGGAGTGCCTTGGGCTCCCACGCCGTCAGCTGTGCTGCTGGTCATCGTCTCTCCTCACCTCGCGGAACGGGAATCTCGCCCAGGTTGTAGACGCGTTGCGCGTTGCCGCTGAGTACACCGGCGAGCACGTCATCGGGCAACCCGAGCTTTGCCACGGCGTCGATGTTCTTGGCGATCCCCGGCATCGACGGCCAGTCCGTCGCGAAGATCCACTTGCGGGCCAGGCGGGCGAGATCGAATTTCGCGTAGTACTCCGGCAACCGTCGCGGCGGCAGCCCGGCCAATTCGATCCAAACGTTGGGATAGGTCAGCGCCAGAAAGGCCGCGGCGTCGTACCACCAGCCCCTGCCGCCGTGCGCCAGCACCAGTGTCAGGTCCGGAAAGTCACGCAGTACGTCGTCGAGATAGACCGGGTCACCGTACTTGTTCTGCGCCCCAGGGAAATTCGATGTTCCACAGTGGACGATCAACGGGATGCCGCGGGACTCGCACACGGAATAGGCCGGATAGAACGCCTTGTCATCCACGGGAGACCCGATGTGCACCGGATGAACCTTCAGCGCGATCGCGCCCAGGTCGAGCTGACGCTCCAGTTCAGCGACCACCGGGTAGTGCAGATGCGGATTGAGATTGGCCACCAACCTGAACCGCTCGGGGGCGTGCTCCAGGACTGGGAGCAGGTCCTCGACGGTCTGCATGCCGGTGACCCTCGGGCTGTACTCGGCGAACAGCAGTGACATGTCCACCCCCTGCGAGGCGAACAGTCCGGTGATCGCGGCGGGGTCCACCTTGCCGTCGGGATCCATGATGGCGTCCCAATCGGCGGCCGGATCGCTGTTCTGCAGCCACAGCGGCCACGACATCTTCAGGCTCGAGCGGGTGGCCAGGTGAACGTGCGCATCGACAACAGGCACGTTCCCGTACGACGGAATCGTGTACAGCGTGGTCACCTCCTGGGCTGGGCGGAGCCTGCTTTCGGCGTACGAGCGGCGTGATCAGTCCTGAGGCGGGTGCCCGGCGACCAGTTCGGTGTCCAGGCCGACCGGGCCGAGCAGGGTGGCACCGCCCGGTGTCCCGATCGGCTCGTCGCGGCCCGGCAGCGGCTCGGCGAAGAACCGTTCGTTGTCGGCGATGAAAGCTTCGTGCTCCGGTGCCACCCGGCGGTCCACCGAGATCGCCTCGACCGGGCAGACCGGCTCACAGGCGCCGCAGTCGATGCACTCCCGGGGCTGGATGTAGAGCTTTCGAGCCCCCTCATAGATGCAGTCGACGGGACACTCCTCCATGCAGGACTTGTCCATCACGTCGATGCATGGCTCGGCGATGACGTAGGGCATCGGGGTCCTTCCGGTCGGGCTGATCGAGTCTCGGGGCTGTGGCTCAGACTGCGGGTACCGACGGCCGGCTCTGTACAACCGCCTGCGGTGTCGCCGATTCCGGGGTCGAGGTCGAGCTCGGAGTCGGTGTCGAGCTCGGAGTCGGTGTCGGGGGCGGGATGTCGCTGGAGTGACCGGGAAAGACCGAGAGGGACGGGTTCATGTGGTGGGCAGCGTTGCAGACGGCGGTGGCGATCTCCCCGAAGCCCACCGAGATCAGCCGTACCTTGCCGTCGTACTCGGTGATGTCACCGGCCGCATAGACGCCCGGTTGGGCGGTGCGCATCGCCGAGTCGACGGGGATGTGCCGGTGGTGCTGAATGTCCAGTCCCCACTCCAGGAGCGGGCCGAGGTTTGCGGTGAAGCCCAGGGCGGCGATGATCCGTTGGCAGGCCAGGACCAGCGGCTCGTCCTGTCCGGCGACGGCGATGTCGACACCCTCCACGACGTCGGCGCCGAGAATCTCGCGGACCTGCGCATTGGTGACGATCTGGACGGTGCTGTCACGAACCAGAGCGACGCTGTGCTCGTGAGCCCGGAACTTGTCTCGCCGATGAATCAGATAGACCATGCGCGCCAACGGCTCCAATGCCAGCGCCCAGTCGAAAGCCGAGTCGCCTCCACCGACGATCACCACGTCCTGGCCGGCGTACGGCCTCAGATCGGGGACGAAGTAGGACAACCCCTTGTTCTCGTACGACGAACCGTTGGGCAACGGGCGTGGCGTGAAGGTTCCGATCCCGCTGGAAACGATCACCGACTTGGCATGGACCACCCTCCCGGAGGTGGCGGTCACGACCAGCGTGTCCGGTCGGTCATCGGCACCAGGCAGGCGTTCCAATGTGTCGGCCTGCTCCCCCAGCAGATAGACCGGGGCGAACGGAGCAGCTTGGGCCACCAGGTTGGCCACCAGGTCCCGGCCCTTGATCGCTGGGAAGCCACCGACGTCGAAGATCTGCTTCTCCGGGTACATCGCCGTCACCTGCCCGCCGGCCTCGGGCAGCGAGTCGATCAGGGCCACCTTCAGGCCCCGAAAGCCGGCGTAATAGGCGCCGTAGAGCCCCACCGGTCCAGCACCGACGATCAGGATGTCAACGACAACCGCGTCTAAAACCGGCGAGGTCATGCCGCGGCTCTCATGAGGCAACTCCCTCGGGTGCCGGGGTCGGCGTCTGCGTTGCCTGATCGCGAAGCAGGTACCGCTTGAGCTTCCCGGTGGCGGTCTTAGGAATCTGGGTAACGACGATCACCTTACGTGGGCGCTTGAACGCAGCCAGCCCCGTGCGGCAGAACGAGTCCAGCTCCGCCGCATCCACCACGTGACCTGCGGCGGCGACCACATAGGCGACCGGCTTGTCCAAGCCATCGGTGTCGGCCAGGCCGACGACCGCCACCTCGGCGACGCTGGGGTGTTCGAGCAACCGGGCTTCGACCTCGGTCGGCGAGACCCAGATGCCGCCAGCCTTGATCATATCGTCGGATCGGCCCAGGCAGCGGTACGCCCCGGTGTCGACCTCCTTGACGTAGGTGTCCCCCGTGCGCAGCCAATCCCCTTGGAAGACAGCCCGAGTGGTCTCGGTACGGCACCAGTAGCCGGTCGCCAGCGACGATCCGCGCAGGTAGAGCGATCCTGGCTCACCGTCCCTGACCAGCTCGCCGGTCGCCTCCTCCCGTAGGGCGATGTCGTACCCCGGCACCGGAAAACCGGAGGTACCGGGTACGACGGCGCCGGCCCGGTTGGACAGGAAGATGTGCAGGGCCTCGGTCGAGCCGATGCCGTCCAGGATCTCCACGCCGAAGCGATCCCGGAACCGACGGAACAACTCCGCGGGCAGCGCCTCTCCGGCCGAAACCCCTTGCCGTACCGAAGCGAACGTGTCGTCAGCGATGTCCGAACCGAGCAAGGCGGCATAGAAGGTGGGTACACCGAAGAACAGCGTCGGCTGATCGGCCACCACCCTGGCGGCGATACCGGCCGGTGTCGGCCGACCCGGCTCCAGCACCGTAGTCGCGCCGATCGCAAGCGGGAAGAAGGCCGAGTTGCCGATCCCGTAGGCGAAGAACAACTTCGCGACCGACA